>DAOVVG010000290.1 GCA_030632175.1 Gammaproteobacteria bacterium | reverse complement strand
TATCACTTTTTACCTTTAAAATTAAACAACTTAGCGTGTTGCATACAGGAAATGAAACGAGGAATTCAGGGGGTCACACGAAGGGAACAACCAAAACTACCAATAACAATGTCTGTAGCTGGCGGCTACTGTATAGGAAAATTTCCAGGATAGCCAGAAATATTATTTATATTTCAGAGGGATAAACCGATACAACAATGTCTTCGCATTAAAAGGGCCTGGGGACACCGGAAAAACGCCCCTAATACCACGGTTATAAAACAGCAGTCTCCCCCCATCATCTCGCGGTATTGGCACCCGAACACCAGGGGTAAGCCGGCCATCATGGCTTTTTACTGCCGCTTAAACAAACCAATTCGGGCATCACCAACGCCACGCGGGTCGCTGGCTGCGTACACCTGCCCGGTTTTCCGGTCCCAGTAGATGGCCTGCATATTGCCGTATTCAGCATTCAGCCGCTTCAAGGTGTGGCCTCGCGCAATCAGTGACTTAACCATGTCAGCGTCAAAGGCATCGGCTTCATGCTGTACCACGTCAGGCAGATACTGATGGTGAAAACGTGGCAGGCTCACCCAGGAATCCGGTTTGTTACCGGCTGCCTGGTCGAGTATGCCCAGCAGCACCATGGTAATGATGCGGCTGCCACCCGGGGTACCCAGTATCGCAACACCCTCCTCACTTTCAACAAAGGTCGGCGACATGCTCGATAACGGTCGCTTGCCCGGTTCAATGGCATTCGCCTCTGCGCCCACCAGACCATAAACATTCGGCACACCCGGTTTTGCAGAGAAGTCATCCATCTCGTCATTCAGCAGCACGCCGGTGCCCGGCGGCACCACGCAGGCACCGAACGGGTAGTTAATACTCAGGGTGGCCGCCACCCGGTTGCCTGCGCCATCAAGAATCGAGAAGTGCGTGGTATCACGGCCACCTGTCGATATATCTCGCCCCGACAGGGTCGCACTTGGCGTGGCGCGATCCAGCTGTATGGATTGCGCCAGCCGCCCGGCATGCCCGGGGCTGATTAGCCGCTCCACCGGTACGGCAACAAAATCCGGATCACCAAGGAATACAGACCGGTCGCGGTAGGCACGGCGCATGGATTCGATAACCACATGGGTGCGGGTCGCTGCATCAAGTTCATGCAACTCAAAATTCGCCAGCATATTCAGCATCGCAGCCAGCGCGACACCCCCCGAAGAGGGCGGTGCGGCCGAAGTAATACGCAGCCCCTGAAACTCACCCTGGACCGGCTCCCGTTCTACCACCCGGTATTGTGCCAGGTCTTCCAGTGTCCAGATGCCACCATCGGCGCGCACACCGTCAACCAGCTTGCGCGCAATCGGGCCGCGATAAAATCCGGCATTGCCGAATCGGGCGATCGCCGCCAGCGTGTCCGCAAGATCAGACTGCACAATGCGGTAGCCTGCATTCGGCACCGCGTCGTCCTTTAGAAATATGTCGGCGGCTTCGGGATCATTTTGCAGTGCAGCTTGCCGAAACTGCGCCAGCTTGAGGTAGTGCGCATCGACCACAAAGCCCTCACGTGCCAGTCGAATCGCCGGTTGCAGGCTGTGCGCAAGCGGCAAACGCCCGTAGTGGCGGGCAATGTGGTCCAGCGCAGCCGGTTCACCGGGGATCCCGGCTGCCAGCGCCCCATCAACCGACAAACCCGGCACCACCTCGCCGTCGACGTCGAGATACAGGTCCCGACCGGCGGCCAGTGGCGCCTTTTCGCGGCCATCAACCATTACTTCAAAGCCGTCACGGGCGCGGTGCAGCAACCAAAACCCACCACCGCCCAGTCCGGAACTGTAAGGCTCAACCACCGCCAGCGCAGCGCTGACGGCGACGGCAGCATCAAATGCATTACCGCCGTTGGCGAGTATTTCCATACCGGCCTGTGTCGCCAACGGATGCGCACTGGCAATGGCGGCAACCGGTGGCCGGTCAGCGTCGGCAACGGCCTGAAAAACACAACCGACAAACAGCAAAAAGGCCCCGAAACGGAGCCTCATTCTCAACCGCGGCTGATCAGCAGTCATCCACTGGCCTTCTTGCCGGTGAGCCGTTCATATTTAAGCTGCAACGCTTCCTTGCTTTCGACGTGATCAGGATCAAGTGGAATACATTCCACCGGACACACTTCTACACACTGCGAGGTGTCATAGTGCCCGACACATTCGGTACACAGATCGGGGTTAATCTCGTATATTTCCTCGCCCTGATAGATCGCGTCATTCGGGCATTCCGGTTCACACACATCACAATTGATGCATTCATCGGTAATCATCAAAGCCATTCTAAAATCCTGCAGGGAAAATCCGGGAACTCTTTAAGATGCACAACTGACAATATACTAATTCATACGTCCGCGTAAGGCAGTCACAACCTTCTTGTGTACAAACGGCGTAACATCACCACCGAGGCTGGATATTTCACGCACAAGGCTTGAGGAAATATAGGCGTACTGTTCAGCCGGCGTCAGGAACATGGTTTCGATTTCCGGGGCAAGGTGACGGTTCATGCTGGCAAGCTGAAACTCATACTCAAAATCGGACACAGCACGCAGACCCCGCAGGATTATTTCAGCCTGTTTCTGATGCATGAAATCGACCAGCAGATTATCAAAACTGCATACCTCCACGTTGTCGATATGCGCCAGCACCTCGCGCGCCAGTGACACCCGGGTTTCTATCGGAAAGGCCCCGCCCTTATCGGCATTGACGGCAACAGCAACGATCACCTGCTCGAAAATACGCGAGGCGCGCTCTACCAGATCAGTGTGGCCATTGGTGATCGGATCAAAGGTGCCGGGGTAAACGATTGTATCCATGGCGTAATTATGGCTCATACGGGTGATTTCGTACAGCAGTACACCGCCGGTCTGTCGGCTATCTGACGCTGCCAGCCTGACCCTCAGGTACGGATGGCGAGGTGATATCCTACCTGCCCGGCAGCCTTGCTGCGATACAACTCCCAGCCGTCAGGCAACACCGGTGTATAGTTTTTTTCTGCTTCGATATACACCCGCGCACCGGCCGCCAGCCAGCCATTGTCTTCAAGCAGGCGCATACATTCGGGCAACCTGTTTTCCCGGAACGGTGGATCAAGAAACACCACGTCAAAGGGTGTTGCTGGCATCGACAGCCAGCTGT
>DAOVVG010000076.1 GCA_030632175.1 Gammaproteobacteria bacterium | reverse complement strand
GTTGTCGCAGCCGGTTCCCGGAGCGTTGTGCGACCCCGTCATAGGCAATATAGCGGGCGGTCAAAAAAGCAAGCGTGGCCCCGAGAGTAGCCCCGACGAGATTATAGAGTGTTCCGTATCCCGGCCCGAACAGCACCCCCCCTGCCAGCATAAACAGCAAGCCGGGCAGAAAAAAGACTGTGGCAATGGCGTAACAGGCCATAAAGACCAGCGGTGCATACCAGCCTAGAGCGCTGACCCGGTCCGTCAGCAATTCCACGGAAAGCTGATCACGCATCAGGATGGCTGCGACGATGCCGCCCGTGATAATTAATAGCAAAATAATACGCCGGTGTGCGTCAGGACTTATCATCTTCATCCCGCTTGCGACTGTTTATTGCATATTCCGTGACCTTTCCCTGAAAAGGCATCAGCAAGAGCCGGTGCAGGGGTATACATTGTGCGCTGTCACGAAACGTGTCTATGCCAATCACCATGTTCTCATGCCCGTCATCCGGTTGCGCCCGGTAGGTGCCGAACAAACGGTCCCACAGCGACAGGCTGAAGCCGAAATTGCTGTTAGTCTCATGAGGGTAATGCGAATGGTGAACCCGGTGCATATCCGGCGTGACAATAAGCAGACGCAGCAGGCGATCAAGTGCCAGTGGTAACCGCACATTGCTGTGATTGAACATTGCAGTCGCATTCAGCAGTACTTCAAAAATCACCACTGCAACCAGCGGCGGTCCCAGCAGGATGACTGCAACAAACTTTATTAACATGGAAAGCACTATTTCTACGGTATGGAAACGTGACCCGGTCGTAACATCAAAATCCATATCGGCATGATGTACCCGGTGCAGACGCCAGAAGGCAGGGATTGCATGGAACATGACATGTTGCAGATAGATTACACCATCAAGTAAAACGACTGAAGCAAGTACCGCCCACCCTGCAGGAGTGTCTGTCTGGTTGAACAGTCCCCACTGCTGTTCAGCAGCATAGGCAGCCATACCCACGGTGGCTGCCGGAAAAACAATGCGCACCACCACCGTATTCACTACGACCAGGGCAATGTTGTTCATCCAGCGTGCCGACCTGGATTGTGTCAGCACGCGGCGTGGTGCCAACAGTTCCCATGCCGCCATCAGCGCGAACACGCCGAAGAAAATTCCCAGCCGGATGGTGGCTTCATGGGTGGTAATGAAATTATCCATGGCTCTGATTGTAATCGCTTGCGGGTAAGTCTGTACCAGCCGCCCTTGCACGCATATTCAGCGCCTCAATGACAACGTCTGTCCCGGCAGCTGATCGCGGTGCATGCTCGCTCAAATGCCGTCGCCAGTGGCGAGCTCCCGGCATTCCCTGAAACAGCCCCAGCATGTGTCGCGTGATGTGTTTGAGCAGTGTTCCCCGTTTCAGTTCCCTCTCAATATAAGGAATCATGCTGTGAACGATGTCCTCGCGGTCAGGAACCGGGTGTGCGTCGTTAAATATCAGTTTATCTGCCTCCGCAAGCACATAAGGGTTGTGGTAGGCGGCACGCCCCAGCATGACGCCATCGACCTTCTGCAAGTGCGTTTCTGCCTGTTCGAGATTCTCGATCCCGCCATTCACTATAATGACAAGATCCGGGAATGACTGTTTGATGCGATAGGCAAAGTCATAGTTAAGTGGCGGAACAGTCCGATTTTCCCTAGGGCTTAGTCCCTGCAGATAGGCCTTGCGTGCATGAATAATGAAGGTTTTGCATCCTGCTGCCCGGACACGGTGGATAAAATGCGCAAGCTCCTCAAAGGAATCCTGATCATCGATTCCGATCCGTGTCTTCACTGTAACCGGTACCGGGACGGCATTGTTCATGGATGCAACGCAATCAGCAACCAGACCGGGTTCTGCCATCAGACAGGCGCCAAAGCGGCCGGACTGTACCCGGTCACTGGGACAACCAACATTTAAATTAATTTCATCATAGCCATGCGCTGCGCCGATACGTGCGCATTCAGAAAGCGCCAGCGGATCGCTGCCTCCCAACTGCAGTGCCAGCGGGTGCTCGGCGTTATCATGCCCGAGGAACCGCTCCGGGTCACCGTGCAGCAGCGCGCCGGTCGTCACCATTTCCGTGTAGAGCAATGAACGGCGTGTGATCAACCGTAACAAGTAACGGCAGTGGCGATCAGTCCAGTCCATCATCGGGGCCACTGAGAGTCGCTGGGCGGGCGGATTAGTGATGTTTTTTCTCCGGTCGAGTACTTTAAATTTTGTTGTGTCTGCCGATATCCGGCTAGTGGGCAGGTGAAGTGTCGTAGACAAGTGATTCCGGTCACACTATATAAATTACTGCTTTTGTATTCTGTCGCCGGGTGCTATAGTCGAAATTATACACTCATTGCCTGTTTTCTTACATATTTACAAGGAGTTAGCCATGAATAGTTGCCGTTCCCTGTTGCTTTTCCTGACGCTGGTTCTCATCGGCACCGCGCAGGCATCAGCCGACGTGCTGCTGATCGAAAGCATACAGTCTGCCCCGGCAGTAGACACGCCGCGTAACGGACTGACGATGGAGCAGGTCCGTCAGCAATTCGGCGAACCGGCTAGTGAAATCCCCGCAATCGGTGAACCACCAATCTCACGCTGGGAATATACCGGTTTTTCGGTGTTTTTTGAAAACGACCTGGTACTCCACTCAGTCATTCAGCATCCGGTTAGCAAGTAAGTCGCAAGCCAGCGTGTCCGGTTACCGGTAACCATGACCGGTAACCGGTTATACTCGCCACCCCGCGTCCGCCACGACCCCTGACTCAAGCCGGTTTTCAGGAACCCCGGTTTTGGCTGGTGCCATAGTCAATCCCCCGAATTTTATGGATAATGGCGCGTAACTTCACAGGTAAATTGCGGATAACGAGCATGATTCTCATACTACAGGCAGATACGGACAAGTCGGGGGAAGATTACCGGCAATTGATGGATTACCTGTCCAACCTGGGCAACATCCAGTCCCGGGTGCATGACGAAAAAGGTACCCTGCAAACGCTGACGGAAATTTACCTTGTTGGTGATACCGCGACGCTATCCGCAGAAGAAATGGAAAGCTTCACCTGCGTTGAACGGGTTGTAAGGATTTCTGAAGAATACCGTGTTCTCGGCCGGCATCATGATGACAATCGGCCAACATACTTTGATTACAACGGGGTGCGTTTCGGTCAGGATAACCTGAATGTTTTTGCCGGGCTCTGTGCGGTCGATACCCCGGAACATGTTGAACTCATGATGAAGGCGTTGCAGGAGCATGGGCAACTGTGCACCCGCATGGGCGCCTACAAGCCACGTACCAACCCCTACTCTTTTCAGGGCCACGGCAAGAGCTGTCTTCCCTATGTGTTCGAACTGGCGGGGAAATACGGTATCAAGGTGGTTGCCATGGAGGTGACGCACGATAACCATGTGCGCGAAATTCACGAGGCACTGGAACTGACTGGTCATCCCACCGGCATCATGTTACAGATCGGTACCCGCAATACCCAGAACTTCGAGCTGCTTAAGTCAATCGGGCGTGAGCCTGAATTTCCGGTGCTGTTGAAACGTGGTTTTGGTATTACCCTCGAAGAATCACTGAATGCGGCTGAATACCTCGCCAGTGAAGGCAACCGACGGGTGATATTCGGCTTGCGCGGCATGAAAACCAATATGGGTGACCCACACCGCAATTTTATTGATTTCGCGCATGTACCGGTGGTTCACCGATTGACACGCATGCCTGTCTGTATCGACCCCTCGCATTCAGTGGGTACGCGGGAAGCTACACACGATGGAATCATGGATGTCTTTCACGTGACCGCGCAGGGGGTGATAGCGGGCGCGAACATGGTGCTGGTGGACTTTCATCCGGCCCCCGGCAAGGCGCTGGTAGACGGGCCACAGGCTTTGCATATGGATGAACTGGGCTATTTCCTTGAGGATATCCGTATTGCCAGAGAGGCCTATGAAAAGCGTGTTGAACTGGCAAGGCGGCACCACAAAAATACGGTATCTGCTGCGTAAAATTTCTGACGCTGTACCGTACTACAGAATTTGAAATCGCAGTCATTGCAGTGGACTGTTAGCATCAGTCGATCTGCATTAATTATCAGGGAAATCAGGATCAGAGAGGAGCATTGTCATGAAGCAGTATATTACTGTTTTACTACTTCTTTTGGGTCCTGGCGCTGCGTACTGCTAAAAGCGACAGGCATTTTTGTGAAGGTCTCGCGAGGGCGGCTGATGCCGCCCTTTTTTTATGTTTTCTGGTACCGGTTGACATAATAAACACATAACATTCTCCTGATGACTATACTGCAATTATGTAAATAATGACTGTTGTCCCGGGGTGATCATGTATTTCCACAGAATCATAGCAATCACAATCCTGTCATTATTCAGCCAGACAGCAGCTGCGGCTGATGATACCTCCCGGGTAGTCATGACGCCCTACACCGAACCAAAAGTTGTTTATGATTTCTATTTCGATGACCCGGAAAAAATAAACAGTGCCCTGTACTGGATTCGCTCCCTAATGAATCCGCTGATGGAAGAACCCTACAACATGGCGCCTGAATTTATGGATATCAAGGTGGTGATACACGGCACTGAAATCGTAACGGTTGCCAGAAAGAATTACGAAAAACACAAGGATGCAGTTGAGCGAATGCGCTACTACGCCAGTCTCGGCATCGAATTCAAGGTCTGCGGAATTGCCGCGCATGACTTCGGTTATAAAGTAGACGACTTCCAGGAATTTATTGAGGTCGTGCCATCAGCCATCAGTGAACTGGCGCACTGGCAGCTTGAAGGCTACGCACTGATTACACCGACCGTGATGGAAAAAAAGTTCACGATTGAGGAGATCCGCTAACTGTTTTCTGTCTGCGGTTATTTGTCGGCTTTCATTAGCAGCGGTGGCAGGAAGATAAAATCAGCCAACAACGCCAGGGCAATGGTGATCGAGGTCAGCAGCCCCATATCGGAATTCAGCTTGAAGGTTGACTGCGAAAGCACCAGGAAGCCTGCAACGAGCACGATGGTGGTAACCAGTAGCGCAACGCCAACTGTATGAAATGCGTAACGCACGGCATCCTGTGAGTTCATGCCCTGCTCCCGACGAGCGCGCAGGTACTTGCTGAGGAAGTGCACGGTATCATCAACGACGATACCGAGCGTCAAACCGGCCACGATGGATAGTCCCAGGCCGACCTGTCCATATAACAGCCCCCACAGGCCAAAGCCCATGGCTGCCGGTGCCAGGTTCGGAACCAGGCTTATAAGGCCAATCTTGACGGAACGCAGTGCAAACACAAGTATCAGGGAAATCAACACCAGCGCGATGCTGGTCCCTATCAGCATGCTGCGGATATTCCGCTTGCCAATATAGGCAAACATAACAGAGGGACTGGCACTAACCGATTGCAAGTGCGGTGCATTATCAGTCAGCCACTGCTGTGCCTTGTCCTCCATCGCCAGCAGTTCATTGCTCGAAAGGCTCTCAAGGAAAACGGTCAGTTTTGTAGATGATTTGCTGATATCTATCTGGTTGTTGAGGTCGAGTCCATAGGGCAACGACATCTCGTAAAGCAACAGATACTGCGCGGCAAGTTCGCGATCATCCGGAAGGCGATACCAGTCCGGGTCATCACCGTGCATATTCTTGTTAAGACGGCGCATGATATCTGTCAGTGTAGTGACATGCAGTACATTTTCCTGGGCCCTGAACCAGTCCGCAAAGCGCTGCACGTCGCGCAGAAAGGCCGGATCATTAACGCCGCCGCTTTCACCGTTTCCGAGAGAATAATCAACCGTGTAAAGCCCGGTAAGATTGGCTGTCGTGAATTCGGTTGCTGAACGAAAATCAACGGTTTCATCAAAGTACTTAATGAACTCGTCATTGAGTTCGTTGCGTGGCACAAAGCTCACCAGGGCTACAACCAGTATCCCCATGCCCCAGAACAGGAAGTTTCGCCGCGCGATCACCATTTCTGCAAAACGGTCTACAAGCTGCGTTCCCTGGGTTGATTCTGGCTTGACCCGCACCGGGAGAACCAGCATCAGGGCAGAGAGAAAGGTCACTGAAAATATAAAGGCGGCTGCCACGCCCATTGCGACAATATTACCCAGATCCCTGAACGGGGGCGCATCGCTGAAGTTCATACTCAGGAAACCGATGATCGTGGTGAGCGTTGTCAGGAAAACCGGTTGGAGATTTATGCGGATACTCTCTACCATGGCGGAACGTTTGTCTAGGCCACGCCGCATGGCATGCAGGAAAGACACCAGGATATGGACACAGTCTGCCACGGCGAGCGTCATAATAATGGTCGGCGCAGACGCAGAGGGGGGCGTTAACGCCATGCCCAGCCAACCGGTTATGCCCATGGCGGTCGCAATACTGAAGATGATGATCGTGAATGTGCCGATCGTGGCTACAAATGAGCGCAGCAGCAATACCAGCGTCAGGATGATGATGCCAAACATCAATGGGACCAGTGTTTGCGCGTCATGAATACTGACTTCAGGAAATGAATTGTTCATTATCACCATACCGGTGAGATAAACATCCAGATTCGGGTTTTCAGCTTTGACTTTTTCCACAAGGTCGCGTGAGAAAGCGGCCACCGAAGGGACCTCTTTACCAGTGGTGTCATCCGGCAACTGAATAGTGACGTTGACACCGGTCACGTGCCCCCTTCCGGAGATTAAATGATCGACCAACAAGGGTTCATTGAGGGCTATATTACTGATGCGCTGTAGTGCTGCATCATTGAGTTCGTCGATCTCATCATCTGGCACCAGATCGTCGACCAGCAGGTCATCCCCGTCAGCCTCGGTGTGTTGATAATTCGTAATTGAATCGACGCGCAGGGAATACGGTATTTGCCAGGATTCTTCCGTTAAACGTGCGACACTCGTCAGTGTTTTGCGATTGAAAACCGTGCCATCCTTTGGCGCTAGCACAAACATGACATTGTCAGTTTTTGTATAGGTGTTTTGCAGTTCCTCGAAAGCCTTTAACTGCGGGTTGTCTTTACTGAAAAAAACCCGGTAATCGGTATCGAATGTGATAAAGCGGGCACCACTACCTACCACTGCAACCAGTACAACAGCTGCGATCAGGATGAAATAACGCCAGCGTACCAGCCATTCAGCGTATGCTTTGCCCATTTAAATGCCTTGCTCCATAATGTGTCTTCGATACATTTGTAACCCTGCGGCTTGCGGCCTAGAATGTCCGCCAGGGTGTAAGTCAGGTCTGGTATTTCTTTTACATTGTTATGCCTGCTCTTACAGTGGGGCCGGATAATTGCCCACATGGCATTTACATACTCTGGGCAGGGATAATACAGGAGAACAAACTTAATGAGCGCAATTAGAATGCTGTTTTTGATGGTGGCCGCGTTAATCATGGCCGGAATCTGGTTGACCGGGTTTGGCGTTGCACACTGGCTCCTCTATGTGCCGGTTGCGGCGCTCACCTTCGCGGGTATTACCGGTATTTGCCCCGGCTATATGATTTTCAAGAAGCTCGGGCTAAAAGGCCAGATGCCCGGCGACAAAATCTGAACAGACCTCCTGCTACCCCATGATCCAGGTGCGCCGTGACTTCACGGCGCCTGGCAGACCTGTTTGCCCGCCACTCGTATGACCAGCACAGTCCGCAGCAATATACTCGATCCCGCGATTCCCGCAGCACGCGACCGACTGGTATGGACCGGCTTGGGCGGTGACAGTTTGCCGCTGGCTGTTGCCAGCCTGGTGCACAAACATGCCGGGCTGGTTGTGGTTATCACGCCGGACATGCAGTCTGCCGAATTGCTACAGGACCAGGTCGAGTATTTCTCGACGCACAGCCAGCTACAGGTAACCACGCTTCCTGACTGGGAAACCCTGCCCTACGACAAGTTCTCACCACATCCGGATATTATTTCCGAGCGGCTGGCGACGCTTTACCAGCTTGCTGATATGCAGCGTGGCCTGCTGATTGTCTCGGTACCTACCCTGCTGCAGCGGTTGCCGCCGAGTGAATATATTTATCAAAACAGCCTGATACTGAAAAGCGGCGACACTCTCAAGATTGAAGAAATGCGCACGCACCTTGACAGCGCCGGCTATCGATCTGTGTCACAGGTGATGGATCATGGTGAATTCGCAGTACGCGGATCATTGCTGGATATCTATCCCATGGGCAGCGACCTGCCGCTCAGGATTGATCTGTTTGACGAAGAAATCGACACTATCAGGACGTTTGACTGTGACAGCCAGCGATCGCTGGAGACGGTCAAGTCAATTCGCATGTTGCCGGCACGTGAATTCCCCTTGCATGAGGAGGCTATACGTTTATTCCGCCGGCGTTTTCGCGCAGCATTTGAAGGTGACCCCCAGAACTGCACCGTCTATCGTGAAGTCAGCCAGGGAAATGCCCCGGCCGGAATTGAGTATTATTTACCACTGTTCAGTGAAACCACCAGTACGCTGTTTGATTACCTGCCCGGGAACGCGGCTCTGCTGCAACTGGATGCCACCGATATTGCCTGCGAAAAATTTCTTGAACAGCTCGAAGAACGTTATGAAGCGCGGCGTCATGACATTGAGCGGCCGATACTGGCCCCGGACCTGCTGTTTATCAATAATGAAGAACTGCAAATACAGCTTCAAAAGTATCCTTGCATAGAGATCAGTCTGTTCAAGGGCACAACTTCCGGCCCCCGGGTTGTCGACTACCACATTAGCGTACCGGGCGATGTCAGGATAAGGCCCCGCGGTGAGCAGCCTGCTGTTGCCTTGCAGGGTTTTATAGCGGGCTTTGCCGGTCGCATCCTGATTACTGCCGAGTCAACTGGCCGGCGTGAAACCTTGCTGGAGCAATTGCACGGATTTGGATTGAGGCCGACACCCGTTAAAGACTGGGGCGGTTTCATGACTTCCGGTGATTCGCTGTGTATCACTGTTGCGCCACTGGAAACCGGTCTGATACTGGCGTCTCCATCGCTGGCCGTTATTACAGAAACCAGCCTGTTCGGCGATCATGCACGGCAGACCCGGCGAAGAAAGCC
>DAOVVG010000208.1 GCA_030632175.1 Gammaproteobacteria bacterium | reverse complement strand
TAGTTGATCTTGTCGACCTTGAGCAATGCAAAGTAACGTTCACTGTCTTTCGGTGGCCGGATCTTTCCATCCACGGTGTCACCGGTGCGCAGGCTGAAGCGCCGTATCTGGCTGGGGGAGACGTAGATATCATCCGGTCCTGCAAGGTAGGAGCTGTCAGCAGAACGCAGGAAGCCGAATCCGTCTTGCAGTATTTCGAGTACGCCGCTGCCAAAAATATCCTCGCCCTTCTTTGCATGCGATTTGAGGATAGAGAAGATGATGTCCTGTTTACGGGAGCGCGCGCTACCCTCGGCGCCCATCTTCTGGGCTATTTCAACCAGTTCTGCTGCAGGTTTCAGTTTAAGTTCGGACAGGTTCATAAAGGGCCTTTGATATGTGTCATTGTTGGATGGGTGGGGTGGCCGTTCAGGCCGGTGGGACGGGTACTTATGCCGGGTTAACAGGCTGTGCAGTTGCCCCGGTATTTTCGGTTAGTCATGTGCTTTTCTTGCTGTTGGAGCTTGTGTAGATCATTGCTTCAAATGTTGCTGTCAATAAATGCAGTCAGCTGTGACTTGGAGAGTGCGCCTACCTTGGTGGCTTCAACATTGCCTTCCTTGAACAGCATCAGCGTCGGGATCCCGCGGATTCCATACTTGGGTGGTGTTTGCGGATTGTCGTCAATATTAAGTTTGGCGATGCGTAATTTGCCGTTATATTCGCTTGCGATCTCATCCAGGATGGGTGCGATCACCTTGCAGGGGCCACACCATTCAGCCCAGTAATCCACCAGTACAGGGTCAGGGGAATTTATGACTTCATCTTCAAAAGTATCATCTGTCACATAGATAATGTGTTCACTCACCGTAGATCTTCTCCTGTTCTGAAATTAATCGCCGCGTACATTCAGTGAGAGCCGGAACATGGTCATGTTCACAGTATTCGAACAGAATGGAATTCCGCTACGCGGCGTGTCTTGATTCTTTGTCGGAAACGGCCAGCCTTGACGGGCTGATTTGATGTATCGGTGCGAACTGTCAGCTACCCTCGCACTTGTTACAGGGCCCTATTTCAGCCTAAATCAGACCATATTACAAGTCTGTTGTGAATATTTTCTGTATCCTGTTGTCACAGCTATAGCTGTTAGCAGGGTTTGTAACACGACCGGCTGTTTTCCGGCATGCCCACCGCGATTGTAGCGACCGAATCCGTCTGCTTTCCGCCGGATGGTTGCTGAACCCTGCGAGCCTGGTGGAGCGGCTTGAAAACAATCATGGCATAATAACAAGCATTTGAAATATAATATGAAATTCTGTCTGTAATGATCCTGCTTAAGGGTCTGGTGTAAATAAACTATGTCTGAAACGCATTTAAGCGATATCCCTTTTTCGAGCTTTTCCCTGCCTGAGAATTTAATGCAAGGTATTGAAGATGCAGGGTTTTCAATGTGTACCCCGATACAGGCAGAGACCTTGCCGGTGGCACTGAATGGGAGTGATATCGCTGGCCAGGCACAAACCGGCACGGGCAAGACGGCGGCATTCCTGGTAGCGGTCTATAACCACCTGCTGACCCATCCTGCGGACAAGCAGCGCAGGAAAACCCAGCCCCGGGCCTTGATGCTGGCGCCAACGCGGGAACTGGCCATCCAGATCCATACGGATGCCAGCGTGATAGGCCGGCATACAGGATTGCAGCTTGGCCTGGCTTATGGCGGCACCGGCTATGAAGAACAGCGTGACGCGATTGCTGCCGGCGTCGACATCCTGATAGGCACGCCGGGCCGATTGATCGATTATTTCAAACAGCATGTTTATGATCTGAAAATGACGCAGGCCATCGTGCTGGATGAGGCTGACCGGATGTTCGACCTGGGTTTTATCAAGGACATTCGTTTTTTGATGCGCCGTTGCCCGCCACCTGAAAAACGTATTGGGTTGCTGTTTTCTGCCACACTTTCACATCGTGTGCAGGAACTTGCCTACGAGCATATGAATAACCCGGTTTATATAGATGTTGAACCCGAAAAGGTAACTGCTGACAAGGTAAGGCAGGTGTTGTATCACACCGCAAATGAAGAAAAGATACCGCTGCTTGTCGGCTTGCTGAAACACATGGATCCCAATCGAAGCATTGTTTTTGTAAACACCAAGCGTAATGCAGAAAGGGTATGGTCCTATCTTGAGGGGAATGGTTTCAAGTGCGCTGTGCTTTCAGGTGATGTCCCCCAGAAAAAACGTCAGCGTTTGTTGAAGGAATTCCAGGACGGCAAGCTTCCTATATTAATTGCAACTGACGTTGCGGCACGTGGGTTGCATATTCCGGACGTCAGTCATGTTTTTAATTATGATTTACCACAGGATGCCGAGGACTATGTGCACCGTATTGGCCGTACGGCCCGTGTCGGGAAAGATGGCGATGCAATAAGTTTTGCCTGTGAGGGTTTTGTCTATTCGCTTCCCGAGATTGAGGCTTTTATTGGCCACAAGATTCCCGTTGAAGTCGTGCAGGAAGATTATATTGCGACACTGCAGCCACCGGTAAAAATCAAACGACCACCGCGGCACGGAGATGGCCGGGGCAGGCCCGGAAAACGCCCGGCGAACAGAACCAGCGGTAACCGGAACAGGGCAAGCCAGAGATAGGGGTTGTGCCAGTGAGTGTGCTTTCATTACAACAGGCGGACGTGTTCCGGGTACTCCAGAGCGAAAATACAAGATGGTTCATCAGGGGAATCAATCTGTTGCTGGTGGTGTGGATTGCCAGCTTACTGGCTGCGTTGACATGGGGTCTTGTGACGCCGCAAGGAAGTATCCAGCTGGATGACATAAAGGTCAGTCCCTTGTCGATCGAAACTGACCCGAATGCGCAACTGGTACGCCAGTTGCCGGGTTGGCATTTAATGGGGGTGGTGACCAGGGAACAAACACCCGTGGTCGTCAGTACACCAATTGACGCGCCGGATACACGTCTCAAGCTGGTTTTGCATGGTGTATATGTAACTGGTGAATCCGGGAAGGCACGGGCGATTATTGCTGACCCGAAGGGCAAGGAAGAACAGTATGCTGTTGGCGACAAGTTGCCGGGAAATGCCGAGTTAAGCGAAGTCTACCCGGACCGGGTGATTTTGCAGCGTAATGGTCGTTATGAGACATTGCGGCTGATACCTGACAGCAAGTCAAAGAGAGGGGGAGCTATCAAGTCGTCCGGTAAAACACTCACCGCAAAGCATGAACAGAAGATCAGGGACATTCGCCAGAAGATAAAACAGAGTCCGAAGACCCTGATCCAGGTTGTACGCCCCACGCCTTATATGGGTGAAGATGGAGCGATGATCGGGTATACACTGCAGCCAGGTCGGGAGCTGGAATTGTTTAAGGGGCTGGGTCTGCAGCCGGGTGATGTCGCCGTGCAGATAAATGATGTCAAGCTCAATAGTAAAGAAAGTGGCATGCAGGCTTTAAAGAGTATCCAGAGCGGTGATGATGCCAGTATAACCATATTGCGGGGCGGACAGGAACAAGTGATGAATTTCAGGATGCCCGATCAGTGATTTATCTTTAAATATTGGTATTAAGTAATGCCTTCAGCCTAACGACATATTGAGTTACGGGAAGGTGAAACGGAGCACAACGACTATTGTGGGTCATGTAATGAAGTTACAGGTAAAAAGTGTTTGGCTGTTGTTGGCCTGGCTGGTCTGGTCGCTGCCATTGCATGCAGAGACTGTTACATTGAATCTGAAAGATGCCGATATCACTGCGCTTATCAGTACAGTCTCGGCGGTGACGGACAAGAACTTTATTGTCGACCCGCGCATCAAGGGCAAGGTCACGGTGATTTCGTCACGTCCCATGAACAATGATGAAGTGTACCAGGTCTTTCTGTCTATTCTGAAGGTGCACGGGTTTGCTGCCGTTCCAAGCGGCGAGGTCATAAAGATCGTGCCGGATGTTAATGCAAAGCAGGATGGTATTCCGACGGCCAACGATAAACAGCCGGGCCAGGGTGATGAAATGGTTACCCGGGTTATACAGGTTGATAATATTGCTGCAGCCCAGCTGGTTCCGATATTAAGGCCGTTGATACCACAGCAGGGACATTTGGCGGCTTATCCTGCCACCAATGTGCTGATCATCTCCGACCGCGCGAGAAACGTAGAGCGCCTGGTGAGCATTATCAGGCGAATCGACCAGGTCAGTGACAGTGAAATCGAGATCATCCCGCTGCTACATGCATCGGCTTCCGAAGTTGTACGCGTGCTGACCACCCTGAGCCGCGCTGTGCCGGGAAAGGGCAAGGTGCCTGGTGCCGTTTCAGGCGGACAGGTGCTGGTCGCAGACGAGCGTACCAATAGCGTATTACTGGGTGGTGATCGAGCTACACGACTCAGGATGCGGGCGATAATTACACACCTGGATACACCACTGGACAGTGGTGGCAATACGGATGTGGTGTATCTCCACTATGCCGTGGCAGAAGATCTCGTTGATACCCTGATGGGGGTCGGAAAGATTGAAGAAAAAGAAGCGGGCCAGGGTAAGAAGGCGGCCGGCAGCCGTAATTCTTTTGATATCCAGGCAGATGAAGCCACCAATGCACTGGTGATTACCGCGCCACCGGATATTATGCGCACACTCAAGCGTGTCATCAGTCAACTCGATATTCGTCGCGCCCAGGTACTGGTTGAGGCAATTATTGCAGAGGTGTCCGAGGACACAGCGCGTGAACTCGGGGTGCAATGGTTATTCAACGGTGCGCAGGATTCAACCGGCCCGGT
>DAOVVG010000023.1 GCA_030632175.1 Gammaproteobacteria bacterium | reverse complement strand
TGAGATACTGAACTTCTCTGTTGGTGGATATACATTGTCCCAGAAAGTGGCTCAGTGCAATCAAAAAGTACAGGGCTTCTCACCGGATGCAATTTTCTTTATCTCGCACACTGCAGAAATTAAATGGGCAAAAAACCACCTCACCAAGCTTATCCGGGAAAAACGGGATATCACGCTACCTTACCTCGTTAGCATCAAGGAAAAGGCTGGCATTGAAGACGGGATGTCCGGGACGGAAATAAAAAGGCGACTCCAGCCGTATGAAGAGGATATTGTTCAGTATGGCTACGAAGCGATTGTCTCCTGTGCACGTAATCATGACGCACTGCCGGTCTGGATCTTTCTTCCTAAAACCGAGGAAGAAATGCCTGAAAATGAAGTGAAGATCACGCAACTGGCTGAAGATGCAGGGTTCATCACTATTACACTCTCAGGTGTCTTCAGCGGGCATGACCCGGACCTGATTCAACTGGCACCCTGGGACAAACACCCCAACGCATGGGGCCATAAACTGATTGCAGACAAATTGTACGAACAAATGAGAGCGCATGACCTGCTCAGGGCCAGCGCTGGTGACGGCTGAGGGGCTTCAATCATCTGGCCCATGAACAGGGTCAGATCTTTTGGCCATTGACTCTTCCCCCGGGCTGCTCAATACGTGATATCTAGTTCAACTCGTCAAAGACTTCCTTTTTTATCATCACGTGAAGTTGATCGGCGATAAGTTTGTGTGCAAAGGCATTCGGATGATCATCCCAGGCGGCGACATATAACTCGTCAGGTCCGTACCCGTCGTAGACGTCTCTCAGGCTGAGCGCAACAAACCCGGCCGCCTCGGCAGTAGCTAAATGCGCGTCAATATCTGCTTCTTTCAGGCGCTCATATGTAATTGGCAAGAAGACCAACACCGGTACAATTTCATTTTCAAGGCAAATATTGGCTATCGCCTTATAGGTATCGGCGAGCAATTCATCCTTGTATGACAATAGACGTTTCTCAATCTCGTATCTACTCATCTCACTATTGACGCCCGCGCGATCAATTATTGACTGGATAAATGGATAAGGAACACCGACATTATTCTTGACTATCCTCGCAAGCAACTCCAGCCCACGTCTTGCTTCACTTTGGTGAACAAACAGCATCATGGTATCCGGCTTGAAACGAACAACTTTGCTTTCCAGAACCATCACCTGTTGAAGAGCGACTCGTGCAAACTTGCTGAAATTAAGAATTTCATAATCGACTCTATCCGTGTAGAGTTTATCGTCGTTTAGCATCCCCTCCAGCACATTCTCGAAAACCTCTTCATCTGCAACGCCTGATCCAAATACGGCAGAAGCGCCTAGAACCGCTATTCTGTACGTATCTGCAGGGGCGGCCAAATCGTAGTTTCTGTCACGCATACCCCAGCGGTTAGTAGCAAGTTTTTTATTTTTGAATATGGTTTCGATATTCGGCATCATTTCATTTTCAAGCATGTTACCAGTTTGGCGTTTTGATCCTGGCTGCCAGAGTGACCAGTTTGCAGGTTGTTCCTTGTAAACCCTCATTAATTCCGGATTTTGCCGGATCCCGCCAACCAGGTTTTCATAATACCCCATCCGCATTTGCGCAACTGCACGGTCATTGAGTTTCCCCGGGGTTCGAATATCATCAATTACGCTGATTATTTTCGATGGCATCATTGAATACACCGATGCATGCCCGAGAGCGTAAACAATAATGATAGTCAGGCCAGATGAAGCGGCAAGCCGCCAGAATCCTTTTTGTTGTACAGATGACGCTGGATCTGATTGCACGGAAACCGGCGCTATGGTTTGCCTTCGCCTGGCGTAACGACTTAGCAGAAGAGATGCTCCAAACAGCGACGGGATTATCAGCAGGATGACTAGCCAGCCCATGCCTGTAGTCTCCCACATTGAAACCCACTGGACGAGAGATTCACTACCCCACATGCCCCACAGCACGGATATTGTCAGAAAGGTTGCTGCTGTACTAAACGATACGGAAGCAATTTCGTATCCTGTGCGCGACCGCTTCCCCAGCGACCTGTCTCTGCCATGCTTGGTCTCATATAGCGAGTTAATAACCACGAAGATACCGAGAATCCCCCAGAACAAGGCATCATGCCATTCGAACAATAGCGTGCCACGCAGCCAGAACCACTGATATGCGTGCAGTGACCATGTCGCAAAGAAAACGATCATGGTGGAAAGGACTATTGCATTTGTGTTGCCAAGTTTGCGCAGGCGGAAATAGAGTGGATAGTAGAGCACCTTCATCATGAAGTCTTTCCAGTAAATATTGATCCGGCGCCAGTGATTGTTGAAGCTTGATGCAAGATAATACAGGTGATTGGTTTCTGGAAGATTGAAACCAAACAGCAGAAGCATCCCGACGATCAAATGGAATTGACCGGACACCTGCAGGTAAAGTAGAAAAGTCGAAATGCTGAACTGGAGGACGTCTGCAAGACCATTGACATCAAAAGGATCAACTGCCAGATAAAGGTATACGAAGCGGTAAAGTATTAGGTGAGTAATGCCGCGAAATATCCACGAAATCCCACGCTGATAAATACGATACTGGTCTTCATTGTAGTAATCCTGTGTAAATCTGGAGTAGTCGACCACCGGGAAAAGAGGGAAACAGATATTTGGCAGCATAAAGAAATAGCTCAGGGTACGCCAGATATCCGGGCGCTCCTTACCGTACCGCAAATCGTGCATATAGACGGTCAGCCGAAACAGGAACATTGAACCCAGAATGGGCCAGACTCCTGCCGACCACGGTACCTGGAACCGGTCTATTCCAGTCCATCCCACCAGCATCTTTTCCACGCTTGGGTAAAGATGCCAGTCAGCAAATCGAAAATAACTCAGGAGAAGGGCAACTCCGAGGAGCAGGAGCACACGTGCACGAAACGGGATCCGAAGGTGACATATCCCGATCAGTCCCAAGCCCAACCCGATCAGCCATAGCCCGTTAAAGGCGCCCAGAATAACAAAAATACTTGCAAACGAGAGAAGCGCAAAAAATGCAAGCCGGTAACACATCGGTAATGATGCATGAATCAGGAATCCGAAGAAGATGAGGATGGCTACATCCACGAATGCCTCATCAAGGAGGGAGAAACTTTTCACTAGCAGAATCAGAAGCCCTAATTGAACTGCGATAGCTGTGATTTTACTGACTGCTTCCAGCCAACCTGTTTCCCATTGGTTTGATGTGGAGTCCTTCAAAGTACCGTTACTCTGTCTAAACATTTTAAGTTCCCTAATCAGGGCCGTAACAAGGCCGTCACTGACTTACAGTCCAGAGTTGAACCAAAACCGGGCAAGTTGAGCAAAGATGCCCTGCTGCCCGGGTCCTTTTCGTCGCCGCTGGAAAAGCATTACTTGTGCTGCTGAATAATCAGTGAATATACAATGTGATCGGCTGCGCATGACCCTGACTTTAGGCAACTCTTTGTATTTTATCTACATTCCTCTATACCACTCGAAACAGGGAAATCAGGAAATGTGCACCATCATGACAATTCCTGATATATTTAACAATATGTTATTGGTAAACTTCTTTATAAGTTATGTACTTGTGTAGCAAGCGTCAAGAGAATCACTCTTCTGTTCATTTTAATGGTCTTAACTGCCCTGCGACCGGGCTGAAAATCAGGTGCCGAAGGCTTGCTCCTTCAGGCCATGGCCAGTTCACGCAACTGGTCAACGCGCCACTTATGTGCAAAGTTGAATCCGAGACGCTTGGTATACAAGTTCACAAAAAGAATCAGGGTGCCCTACTGCTGTAATGCGCTTCACAATAGCGAAATTCATTCCCTGGCGAGGAAAAACAGCCGGGATTGCGGTTCCGGCCGTGGCCGGAAAATTGCCGTATGGATAACAGAACATCCATGTGGCTAACTCTGTTCAGCATTACCGTGCTGTTATCCACAGGTGTGTGTGTAACAACGTTTGCAGACGATACAATGAATAAGCCGACGGAAAAGCGACGGGAACTGCCTGATTATGCTGATGTCTTTTATGGTCCGCATAAAAGAAACACGCTGGACATCTGGCTAGCCGACAATGAAGATCCGACACCACTTGTTGTCTACTTTCATGGGGGGGGATTCCACGGGGGTGACAAAAGAAAGGTCAGGCAGCGACTACTCAATTCAATGCTAGCGGAAGGTATTTCAGTCGCTGCTGTGAATTACCGCCGCTCTACTACCGCACCCTATCCGGCACAGATGCACGATAGTGCCCGCGCACTGCAATTTCTACGGCATCATGCTGCCAGGTACAACATTGATCCGACTCGAATCGGAGCAAGCGGTGTTTCAGCCGGGGGAGGGATATCCCTGTGGCTCGCCTTTCATGAAGATATGGCAGACCCGATCAGCAAGGACCCGATAGCCAGGCAGTCAACGCGGATTAGCGCGGCCGTGGTATATGATACCCAAACGACCTATGACCCGCGAAAGATCATGAAACTTTTCAACACGAATCATATTGATAAGCCACTGATCGCTCTTTTCGGCATGCACTCTGCAGCCGATATCAATAACCCGATTTACCACCCCCTGTTTATCGATGCATCACCGATCAACCACCTGACCAGGGATGATGTCCCGGTTATGCTGTACTACTCGCAGGCCGACGAACCTGTGAAAACAGTTACTCGCGGAAAGGATTACATACATCACCCACGCTTCGGACACCTGCTCAAGGAAAAGATGGACCGGATTGGCATTATGTGTGTACTGAAACTTCGGGGAAATTACTTATACAGATTCAGCAACCTGAACCAGGACAGGGTAAATTTCTTCCTCGACGCATTCGACAAAAAGAATCACCCTCACCGGTGATAGCATCAAGTCAC
Organism: Gammaproteobacteria bacterium; assembly: GCA_030632175.1. Classification (GTDB taxonomy): domain Bacteria; phylum Pseudomonadota; class Gammaproteobacteria; order UBA9214; family UBA9214; genus UBA9214. The sequence goes on along the minus strand of DAOVVG010000023.1, from coordinate 12,937 downwards.
CCCGAATAAACCACTATGTTGCCGGTAGCTACACGGGAATGGTGACAGATGCGGGTTACTGTTCGGATAATGTGGTCTGGCTTTATTTAAAATGCAACATTCTCAGGCGCTCGATAGCTGGACCATGCTACTCCTTGTAACGCGAGAGGCAAGGCGCCCACCAAAGCGTATTGACCAGGGATTTGGCACTCTGCCTGCTGATCGCCGAGGTTTTACAGGCTTGGCAGTATCAGAATCTTGAACATCAGAATCGGATCGCAGGGCTTGCTACTTACAGCGCACTTGCAACCAGTCAATGCACCAGGTCAGCTACCGCTCCGTTTACCTGCTGCCAGAGCCTGAAACCTGGTTGACTTCAGAAGAACCTCGCTAACCCGGTGCGCCATCGCGCGGCTACCAGCATCCTTGAAATGGACAGAGTCGTTAAAATGCTCACTGTCCCCCGGTATAACTGTTTCGCCCTCGATGAGAACTGCGCCGGTTTCACGAGCGACTTCACGAATAATCTCATTGTATTGTGTGAAGGCCTCTATCAAACCATGTGGCGTCATGAATGGCATGTAGTACAAAGCTGATTTAGCCGCAATCAACTGTTGTTCGGGTGTTTGCTCAGGGCGAATTTGATGGGAGAAAGTTACCAGCGCGACGATCCCGGCAACTTCCCTGGCTTCTATTACGAGCCATGTTAACTCCTTGCGAAACTGTGCACCGAGAGCCGGCGGCGAGAACACCAGACGTTCCCTATTAGCCACAGCATCCCGCTGTAGATCATTAAGACGCAGATTTTTCTCTACCAGGTACCACAGAAGCGAGTATTCAGCTAACCAACTCTTCTCCCCCACTTTGCCATCTTCATAGATTCCTTGTTCCAGTGCCAAAGAACGGGTCTCTCGTGAAAGGTCATTCGTAGCGTGATAGATAACGATTACATCCGGCTGAAGAGGCGCGACCCGTTTACGAAGATTAAGCAACGATGACTCGGCCGTGTAGCCAGGCACAGCGCCGTTAACAAAATCAAAATTAATGTCCGGTATGGCATCTTGCAAGGCCTGCGTTACAAGATATGGCCATGTCAGTTCATTGCCGCTAACTTCGGCGCAGAAAGTGGTAGATGCTCCGAGAAAAGTGAGACGCAGAGTGCCCGCGGGCTTGGGCTGCTTTACAGGCGGCCCACGGAATCCCAACGAATTGATGCTTATTGTACGGGTCGATGCATTTGCCACCGGGACGCGCAGACCAGTTTCCTGATCGACAGCGTAAATGGCATCTAATTGTCCGGAATGCCCATACTTTACCCATTGTCGGAGTTGAACAGCCCCCTCCGCTAAAGCCAGCATCAGGAACACAACAAAGAGCACAAGCACAGTTGACAGTACGACTTTTTGGCTGTGGCTCAATTGCATCGCTGGAAACGGGGAAAGCTGGAACAATGCATAATGGACGCTACGGCATAGTTCTGAGCAGGCACAATCAGATCCCCGAGCAAGATCATCACGCTAATGATGGATGTATGCCAGAATTTCATATGCTCACACACTAGTCCTCCTCAAGTCTTTCAATGCCAATTGCCCTGTCATCAGACATAGCTACCAGTTTTCTCACAAAGCTCACTTCCTCATGACAGTTGCTGCACTATCAGCACTGGAATTCATACCAGCCAACATCCGCTCTATGAACAACCGCTGATGGCTTCACCCTTTCTTTAAGGCCAACTTGCGCAGTTGGTCCACCCTCCGAACATGGGTGAAATTATCGATTACCCGTAAACGTGCCTTCCGCCCCATTTCCGCTGCCTCTGCAGGATTGCACAAAAGGCGCGTCAGTGCCTGCGCTATCTCTTCCACTTTTTCACCATCTACGCGTAACCCTGTCTCCCCATCCACTACCGCAGAACCCGTCCCCCCCGCTGTACCTGCGATGCCTGGCTTGCCACTTGCCGCCACTTCCAGGAATACAAGACCAAAACCCTCGGTATCCCCGTCAATATCACGGTTGGGCATGGCGAAAACATCACATGCATTGTACCAGCGGGGCAGATCTTCGTAGCTCACGTGACCGAGAAAATGCACACGATCAAGGACACCAAGTTCCTGCGCCAAACTACGCAGATGATCAAGATCATCACCGATGCCAATCAGGGCATACTCCACGTCCATCCCTTGTTGCCGAAGATCCGGCAAGGCTCGAATAACATTGTCAAAACCTTTTCGCCGTTGCAGGCGGCCCACCGACAGAATAAGCTGTTTCTCTTCAGAAAGGCCGATCGTGCTACGCAAGTCACTACTCGGCAATCCCGGACGAAACCGCTCCTCGTCTACTGTGGGATAGACCAGTGCAATGCGTTGTGGTTTGACACCGATCAAGCTAACCAGGATGTCACGGGTGTAGTCGCTGTTGGAAAGGATCCAGTCAGCACGGCGCAAGACATAGCACATTGCCTGGAATTTCTTTCCCCTGCCCCAGCCTGTCAATTCTTCCCCATGTGCATAGATCAACACAGGACGTCCGGTTAAACGCGCGACTGCGAGCGCGATGAAGCCCTCTGGCAAGGCTCGTCCCGCAAAAACGGCAACAATACGCCGGGTCAGCGTCATCCAGAATGATTTTAGAAACAACTTGGTGTAAATAAACAAGGATTCCGGTTTGATCCAGGGTCGCCGCTTGAGGACCAGCCGGTGTATGCTATTCGGGTGATCGTGATCGAAATCCGCTGCGCCTGGCACATCAGCGGTGATAATATGCACTTCCTTGCTGCCGAGCCGACGGAAATCGTCGTCAAAAGAGACCGCAGTTCCGCCTTTGGTTGGCAGAAACAGCTCCGTGATCATCAACAGGCGAAGGCCATCAATTTCTTTCATGGAACTGTACACTCATCTGTTTTACAAAGACTGCTTCGCTACCTGCCGGTCACGCTGTCACAACACTGTGCAGAGCTGTCATCAGCATTGCACGCCACCGATTTCACTCTGGGCACGTTCGTAGTCTTCCGGAACACCCATGTCTATGAAATATGCATTTGACTGAAATGCGACAGGACGAATACGAGCGATATTCGGTTCGAGCAGATCCTGTTCAAACGAGAATTTCACAGGCATCGGAAAATCGTCCAGCAAGCGGCGATTCAGCATATAGATTCCGCCGTTTATCAATCCTGAACCATTCGTGGATTTCTCCAGGAACTCGGTAATCACGCCATTATCTGATATTTTGGCACGCCCGAATCTGCCACAATCAGCCACCTGTTTAAGCGCTATAGTAAGCAGCGCCTTGCCTCTATGGTGCGTAGTTGCAAAAGCCTCAAGGTCAATGTGAAACAGGGTATCCCCGTTCAGCACAATTATTTCATCATCAGGAAGTGTTTCCAGCGCTTGCCTGATTGCACCGCCTGTACCCAATGGCTCGTCTTCAACCGAGTAACTCAGGGGAATCCCGCGATAGGTATTTCCAAAGTGTTCCCGAATTACTTCCCACTTGTGTGAGACAGCCAGCACAGCCTGCTCAGCACCCTGCTCAACCAGGTAATCCAGAAGATACTCAAGAAACGGGCGTGCCCCGACTTTGGCCATGGGTTTGGGAATATCGCTGGTGATGTCGGACAAGCGTGTTCCCAGCCCGCCGGCGAGGACAATGGCCTTCACCGGTTGTCCTGCCCGCCAAATAATGTCTCCTCAACGAGGTCGCAGATGATGTGACCCAGCATGATATGTGATTCCTGTATACGTGGCGTACTCGTCGACGGCACCTGAAGACAGTAGTCACAAAGCGATTGCATTTCTCCCCCACCCTGCCCCGTCAGACCTACGGTGATAATGTCCAGTTCCCGGGCCCGCTGCAGCGCAGCAACTACATTAGCTGAATTTCCGGAGGTGCTGATACCAATAAAAACATCATCCTTGCTGCCGTTGGCCTCAAGCTGGCGGCGGAATATCTGATCAAAACCATAATCATTCGCGATTGCCGTGAGCATGGAGGTATCTGTGGTAAAGGCTATTGCAGGCAAGCCAGTCCTGTCAAATGCATACCTGCCCACAAACTCTGCAGCAATATGCTGTGCATCGGCCGCACTGCCACCGTTTCCAGCCAGCAGAACACGATTACCCTGTCTGTATGCGGCGATACATTCATCAGCGATATCATGTATTGAATTTAACAGCCCCTCATCCTCAAGAATCTTCTGCTTGACACTGATTGAATCCCCTATTGCCCTGATGATTGCATCGTTGCTCATACTGACCATCCCTGGGCGCCTTCTTTGGTGAAGTGGAATCGATAAAATGAACCGTCAAATCCGGACAAGGCCGCCATCACGTCCAGTTTCGACGTTGGCTCGACAAACAACATCATGAATCCACCACCACCGGCACCGGATATTTTTGCTGATATGGCACCTGCTTCAAGCGACTTTTCAAATAACTGATCAATGAGAGAGTTTGAAATTGACTGTGCCATATCACGTTTTGCCTTCCATGACTCACCCAGAAGCCCAGCCATGACCCTTATCTCGGCCTTGAGCAGTGCCTCCTTCATTTCAACGGCACCCTGCCTGACCCTGTGCATCGCCTGAAGCGACTTGCCATCACCTGATTCTGCAGAATGTATTTGATCCTTGATTATATTGGCCGATTCCCGCGAGCGGCCGGTAAAATACAGCAGCATGCTGCATTCGATTTCGTTGATGATTTCATCACGGATGCGCAGCGGATTAACTATTACCCTGTCATCGGCATAGAATTCCATGAAATTGAATCCACCGAAGGTTGCTACATACTGATCCTGCTTCCCTCCACCCAGTCCGCAATCCTTGCGCTCTATATCGTAGGCCAGTTGCGCCAGGTCATATTCACCCAGGGGCAGCTTCAGCAGTTCCTGATAGGCACGCAGGATAGCCACCACCATCGTTGAGGAAGTGCCGAGCCCGCTACCCGGCGGCGCATCTGCATAGGTTATGACCTTGATGGAAAGAGGCTTACCCCCATTGAACTCGCTGACGATGCGATTATAAATCGCCTTGTGCAGCATGAGGGGGCCTTCAAGGGGGAAATCCTGTTTGACTGGAGATACCCAGCTTTCACCAAGGTCCACCGCATGAAACTCAACATCACCATTATTGCCGGCAATGATCGTACAGTACGCATACATATCAATTGCAGCATTGAGTACGTTACCCCCGTACAAATCGCTGTAGGGTGACACATCAGTGCCGCCGCCAGCCAACCCAAGCCGCAGTGGTGCACGTGATCTTACTATCTTACTCACTATCGTTTCTCCACCAAATAGGGCTCTGTTCCACCCAAACTTCTGCTTCAAAAAAACGGGACAACCCGGATCAGTTTCTTTCCCTTCACCTGTAGTGTTGACATTCGGCCATCACAGGCCCCGCATTACCCCTTCATGATACTCAAGATATTACGGAATGACGCCCATCCGGGTGTCTCTATGAGTGAAGGCAGGACCGCGCCAATAGCATCCCGCCTTCTTCCTGATTTCACGAGTGCATAACCGAGGTTCAACCGGCCATTTCGAAGCCGGGCCATCACCCCCCGCTGAACAGGCGCAGAGAAGCCACGGGCAAGATTCTTCAGATCCAGCAGGGTCTGCACATTGTATTCCTGGGCTTTCAGAGGATCCGTCCGTGTGGCGCTGTCGCCATGAATGAGATATGCACCCATCGGGCGGCATATCACACCCACTCTGCCGCTCACGGCACAGAGGCGTGTCAGGAAATGCACGTCCTCGCACACCTTGAATCCGAGCGGATAACCACCCAGTTCACAAAACGTTTTTCGAGGCACACTGAGGGTATGAATATCTCCAAAATGGTCGGCAACGAATGCCCCGATTTCCTGTGTTTCCATCACCACCTCATGTGACCCGCCGGCCTTTCCCAGCATTTCGCGACCGGATGGGTGCAATTCCATCGAAGCACTAATCAGACTGCCGTCCTCACGACGATATTCGTAGTCACCGGTGAGAAAATCCAGACTGCCATCACGCTTTATCCATTCTGCATGCCATTTGAGACGGTCCGGATAGTACCAGTCATCAGCATCCAGAAAGGCAAGCCAGTCCCCGGTTGCGCTTTCTGCACCCCGGTTGCGTGCGGCAGATACGCCGGCATTGGACTGGTGAATGACCCGAACCTTACTGGCAAACCCATTGGCTACCTGCAAACTGCTATCAGTCGAACCATCGTCGACCACGATAATCTCGTGCGCCGGCCAGGTTTGTTCAAGAACTGATGCTATGGCCCTTTGCAGGGTTTCAGCTGAGTTGTAGACAGGGATGATCACAGAAAATTTCGGTGACTCCCGATCGAATGACTGCTTTATGCTCATCCGGTCAGTTTCCAGACCAATCCCGCAGGTACTATCCAGCCAGTCAGCCAGGCCAGCTTGCGCAGGCGCGGTAATTCTCTCAGGCGCCTGATCAAGGCATGCAACCTGCGACGCAGCCCCTGTTCAACCCATTCAGGGTCACGGTTTCTCAGGATTCTCGCCAGCTTTCCGGTGGAGAGGAATGCCAGGGATGGATAGGTAATCAGTACATCTTGCAACAGGTTTTTTATTTGCTCCAGTGACTGATTTTTCTTTTCATCCGTGCCCAGAAAATTGAAACGATGCGTCTCAAACAATGCCGGCCGGCCCAGTTCCACCTTTAACGCAAGTGCATCCTGAGCCTGTGCAGCCGTGTGTCCCAGTGACGGCTCAAAGTAAACATCACGTACCACATAGACGATGCCATTTTCTCCCGCCTGGCCATTGTGGATAAGGTTGCCCTCGCCCGCGGGCTTTCCCGATTCATCTCGTGTCTCATAACGACGTCCAGGGGTTACGATTACACCGATACCCGCTGCAGACCAGTCCTGTTCCACCGCTTCACTCCATATAAAAGTAGGAGGAACCACAACACCGGGGGTACATCCGAAAATGTCCTGAAAAGCGGCAACTTCCTCTTTCACCGCTTGCCGTACTTCTACGCTATTCAGAATCCGCGCAGGCAGCACCGAGGCATCCACCCAGCGGCTTTGGAGCGGGGATGGCAGTTCTTCAGTTAAAGCACCCGGGGCACTATCCAGCCAGACCCTTACTGATTCATCGCATTCACTTGCTGCCATCAGGGCAGGCGGCCAGAAATGCTCCATACCATGGAGCTGCACATCAAATACTTCTTTATCTGTCCCGCTGCTGATTGCATCCAAAAGTGGCCCATGGGTGCGTGTGGAAATTAACTGCCGCTGGTAATTATCGCCTGGTTTGATCAAGGCCCCGTCCGCAGTCGCCAGCACCATCCCCAGCGTCATTACCGGTTGACGTCCATCACAATCCGAAAAATCTGCCAGCAAACGGACAATTTCCCCAAGTACAACGGCCTGACTTGCCGGGCCAGCTCCCCAGTCGTCGCTTTCAATGATCATCACCGGACGACGCAGTACCGGTTCACGCCAGTTGGCAATAATTTCACGCCTGGCATAAAGAAATATCATAGCGCCTGAAACCAGCAGCCACACTATCAGTAACTTCAATAATATTTCCATTGATTATGGTGTCTGGTGCAAGTTGGCTTTACCAGTCTTGTCCTCACATGATTCAAAAATACCAGCCGTCCGGCAAATGACATTAATCTGTTTATTCCCATTGCATGAAAGTATTTGCTGCAACTTCAAATATCGCAGAATCCGGCTGGATTTATCCGCCTTTACGCTTCAGGACATACTCCGCCATTGATTCGATGGAACCAAGATTGTCGATATTGATTTCCTCCTGCTTGAGCGACATGTCGAAAGCGTTCTCATACCAGACCACAAGACCCAGTATCCCGGCCGAGTCCACAAGTCCCGTTGCCGGAATTATGTCATCATCTTGTATCTGGCTCGCATCATTACCGATTTCGCCAGCAAGCTCCGCCAGCTTTCCCCGGATTTTGGTTTTGATCTCGCTTTTTTCCATTGTTGATTGCTCCTTGCACGCTTTGTCACCCTTTATGGACCAATAGCCATGCCATATAGAAGGGTGATGAAAAAACCAGCTACTGTACCTCAGGCGGTTGCGTCAGTGCCTGCAGCACATTGGCAACGTCATGGCCGCTAAGAATCCGGTGGTCATAACTGGCGCCCAGCACAGCCGACTGACCACCCTTTTGCGGGGCCGAGTGCGCAACCATCAGTGCGGTGTATGGTGCCAGCACGGGCACATGACGACTAACGTTCCAGCGAGCCATACTGGAAAAACCGAGCGTCGCATCCTTCGACTCTTCAGGCCTCAGTTTTTTCGCCATGGCATGGCGCTGCACTTCTCCCAAGGCATCGATGAACTGCCTGTCGTCCATGGCATCTGCCTGCTGTACGACTGTCAGATACAGAGTTTCGCCCACCTGAACGGTAAATCCCAGATTAACCTGGTCATATAGGTATTTCTGCCCATTAACCAGGGTGGTATTAATTCCCGGTCTATCCCGGGCAAGCTTGACCAGCCGATAAGCCATCAGGGGTAAGAGTGGGCTAAGCATGAACTTGTGTCGTTCAGCAAACGCAGCCGCGTAGTCATTCCAGGCTTGCTGGTCATAGGCCATCTCCAGGTAAGCGGCCACGGCATGGTCACGGTGCCATATCACCGTCGATACCATGCCCTGTTCCTCGGCACTTAGCGACCGCAAGCTACCTGGCGTGCCGGGCAATTGTTCCTCGAAGCTTTGCGGGCTATCAACCTGCGCAGCAGTGACACCACCTGCAGTGCCGCCCTGGCCTGCAATGAAGGCCTCGATGTCCCGCGCCGTCAGGCGCTCACCCTGGTGGGGAATTTGCACGACATCCAGCTTGTGCTTGTCCAGCAAGGCCCGTGCCTTGGCCGTGGGTAGTTGCGAGTTTGTCCTTGATGACACTTCATCTGGATTCTTGCTAGCCGGTTCCGGCACTTGCTCATCGGGACTGTCACCGATCCACATCATCACCGCGCCAACTTTTACTCTTTCTTCCACATCACACAGAATTTTTAGAACATAGCCGTCCTGTTCTGCTTCGACCGGAATCACCGCCTTGTCCGTCTCCACTTCAGCGATCATGTCACCGGCCTTGACCGTATCACCCGCACTAACGGTTACATCGACGATCAGCACAATATCGTCGTTTATATTCACACAGGGTACATAAACTGGATGCGGCATAATGGAAAATCCCTATTCAAACAGACGCAGTATTTCATTGATAATACGTTCTTCAGAAGGCAGAATCTGGCTTTCCAGACTGCGTGCGGAAGAGATAGGTACTGGTGGAGTGCCAATCCTGACGGCACGACCAGCAAATCCTGCTTCCATCAAACTGGCCAGAATTTCGGCACCCACTCCGTAATCATCATGTGCCTCTTCTACAATGGCCAGGCGCGGGCTGTCTCCAACGTGTGCAATCAAACTGGCTTTTGGTAGCGGTGACAACAGGGCGGGTACGACAATCTCTACCTCGAGTTCTTCCTCTTTTTCCAGATATCCGGCCACTTTTTCAACCAGTGGCAGCATACCCCCATAGGTCAGTATGGTAACGTCAGGGCCATTACAACGCTTTATAAGCGTAGGGAACAGATGGGCTGCCAAATCGTCCGCATGTGTATCCAGAGGCACGAATTCACCCGGGCCCTGGATCTGCGCATAAAGCAGCTTGTGCTCCAGAAACAATACCGGGTAACGCCACTCATTAGTGGCATTGACCAACAGTCCAGCCACGTCATGCCGATGACTGCCAAAGACAACGGTTAAACCAGGGATCGAGGTAAAAATATTTTCAGGGCTTTGGCTGTGGGTCGGGCCATAACCGCGCCCTCCACCGCTGGGTGCACGAATAACCAGAGGGACGTCGACATCCCTGAATATACCCGGGAACTTGACCGCATGGTTATACAACTGATCCATGCAGAGTGTCAGAAAGTCTGCAAACATAACTTCCATCACCGGCCGAAAGCCGGCAACTGCAAGTCCAATGGTGACACCCGTGATTCCCGCCTCGCTAATCGGCGTTGAAAGCACCCGCCCGGAGAACTTCGAGGAAAGACCTGCCGTTACCTTGAAGGCCCCTCCATAGGGATCATGGAGATCCTCCCCGAGCACGATCGTTTTGTCCGAGCTCTCGAGCAAATGGTGCAACGCCCTGTTCAGGTGTGTCCTGACATTTTCACCCTGACCGGTCACGAACGACGTGGTTTCCGGGCATTCGGGTTCCTTATCTGTACCGGAAAAAATGTGCCTGGGCGGGTCCGCGAAACCAGCCTCCGGTGAAGCGGTTGCTGCGGCCTCTACCTCTCGAATAAATGCCTGGTTGAGTTCCTCTATGGCCAACCGGGTCTGTTCGGGCAGGCGTTGCCCAAGTGCGATCAGTGGATCGCGTTGGCTGATTGCCTGTTTTTCACTCTCCAGACGTAAATCGTCACCCTTACTGTGTGGCCCCAGGCGCTTGGTGTCAATAACGAGAAAACCGGGTCTGTGGTTGTGTCGAACTTCCTTTACGGCCTGTTCAACCTGGACGAACAACTGAGGATCGGCATCATCAAAGTGCCAGGCAGACAAACCAAAGGCCTTGCCCCGCGCGTCGATACTACCGCCTATAGTCCCGGTGGTATCGGTTGTTTGCGCGATACCGTTATTTTCCACCACGAACAAAACAGGTGTATCCCAGATCGAGGCAAGGTTCATGCTCTCATAGAGGAGACCCTGACCCAATGTGCCGTCGCCAAGAATGACCACGACAATACTTTCGCTGTCGTCCAGTTTGCGGGCCAGACCCAGCCCGACGCCGATGCCCGACATTCCGCCCTGAACACCGTTGCTATGGAAATGCCTGTAGGCCAGATGCTGGCTACCACCATGACCGCCACATACGCCGGCCTCACGGCCCATGACCTCCGCCACCAGCCCGGTAAACTCACCTGAATAGCTGAGAAAATGCCCGTGGTTACGATGGTTGGATAACACGACATCTTGCGGATGTGTGAGGGCGCGCACAACTGACATCTGGCACAGCTCCTGCCCCAGACAGGTGTGCGTGGTACCCGATACCAGCCCCCGCCCGAACTGGGTCAGGATAAGCTGTTCGGTGCGCCGTATGAGATCACCGTATGCATACAGATTCTCCGGCTCCAGCCCAATCAGCGGCCGCCCGGCAACATCGGCATCGAATCCCGGTATCCTGTCCAATTAAATCCCTCTGAACTTCTATCTTGAAGAGTATGACAAAGCGCTCGGAACAAGCACACGCAGCCTTACAAGCAGATATGTTTTTCTAACAATAATGCTAATATTGTCATAATGTTATGCCCCAGTCAAAGACAGGTTCGCTGGCATTAATTCATACATACCGAGTGATGAAACCGGGTATGTGAGAGTCATGTCACTACTCACTATCCTGTGCTTGGCATGCCAGAGAACAACTTCAACATTCATCGCTCAGGCCAGAAAAAACTGAAAATTATTTTGCAAACCGTTTATGTGTCCCTGACAGGAGGTTCCCATACCTCTGCCTCGAGTTAGCTGATATCAGTAAATATCTAGATCGCCAGAAGTTGTCTGCTTCGCGAGCTCTTCAACGCTATTAAAAATCGAAATAAATGAACTTCTGAGTGTGCCCGCCCATAATCACCACGAATAGCGTTACACCCGCATAGGCAAAACCCCGTACCGTGAACGGCACCTTCACCCACCACCAATCCACACCCTTCTTCTGGAACCAGCCCACAATCAGTGGTTCTATTAGCACCAGTCCGAAGGCACCCAGGATCATCACCACCTCGAACATACGTATGCTGACCAGCGGCCAAACAGGGTGCACCAGACCCAGCATGGCCCCACTGACAGTCCAGGCATGCTCGAAGGATGACGCCCGAAAGAACACCCAGGTGAACGAAGTGAGTACGAAGGTAAGTGGCCAGCCCAGCAGTGACAGGATGCGCCCCGGCCCCTGATCCTGCACCAACCCCCAAGCACTATAAAGACGCGACAGGGCGTGATAAACGACCAAATAGCTGCCGTGTAGAAAACCCCAAAATATGAATGTCCAGCCGGCCCCGTGCCACAGACCGCCCAGCAGCATCGTAACCATCAGGTTGAAGTAGGTGCGCGGCAGGGAACAACGTGAGCCCCCCAACGGTATGTATAAATAGTCGCGCAACCAGCAAGACAGCGTCACGTGCCAGCGGGTCCAGAATTCTCTAAAGTTACGACTGATGTAGGGATACAGGAAATTCCGCGGCAACGTAATACCAAGCATACAGGCCAACCCAAGGGCCATCTCGCTGTACCCGGAAAAGTCCATGTAAATCTGCATTCCAAACGCGGTGGTGGCAAGCCATGACAAAGTGAAATCCAGTTGCTCCGGGTGGGAGTACAGCCGGTCTACGACAGGGGCGAGATTGTCGGCAAACACGGATTTCTTGATGAGCCCGCCCAGGAAGATCACTGACCCCAGCCGCAGGTTGGCTGACGACAATGGCTGGAGCCTCTCCAACTGATCGAACAGTTGGTGGGCCCGCACGATGGGCCCTGCAATCAATTGCGGGAAGAAGGTCACGTACAAGCACCACTCACGGAAACCCACCACCCGCTTCCAGTCCCCGCGGTACGCATCGATAAGTGCGCTGAGCATCTGGAACGTGAAGAAGCTGATCCCCAGGGGCAGCACCCAGTTTGTCCATTCGGGCCGGGCCACTATGATGCTGTGATCAAAAAAGTACGCGAACCAGTACCCGGTCTCGAATACCAGACCAAGATATTTGAATGTCCCCAGCACTGCCAGATTGATGAGAATACCCAGCACCACCAAAAAGCGAGATCGCCGCTCCAGGATGTGAAGATACAGCCGGTGATTGATGAACAGAGAACTGCCGAGCAGGAGCAGATAAACAGGTTCCCAGGAGGCATAGAAAAGGATGCTGCCCGCCAGCAGCAGCCCGGCACGCTGTTC
>DAOVVG010000242.1 GCA_030632175.1 Gammaproteobacteria bacterium | reverse complement strand
GATCACCTATGCGCACCGACTGGTAAAACGCCAGGCAGAGGTGCGCAAGAACGGCACCCTGCCATGGTTGCGTCCGGACGCCAAGAGTCAGCTGTCTTTCCGCTATGAAAATGACCAGCCGACCGGCATTGAAGCCATTGTGCTATCCACCCAGCATGATCCGGACATCAGCACTAAAGCACTGCGCGAAGCGGTGATGGATGAAATCATCAAACCAGTGGTACCTGCAGCATGGCTCGACCAGTGTACACAGGAAAACATCCACATCAATCCAACCGGGCGTTTTGTAATCGGTGGACCGGTGGGTGACTGCGGCCTGACCGGCCGCAAGATTATTGTCGATACCTATGGCGGTATGGCACGCCACGGTGGCGGCGCCTTTTCAGGCAAGGACCCGAGCAAGGTTGATCGGTCAGCGGCCTATGCAGCCCGCTATGTCGCCAAGAACATTGTGGCAGCCGGTGTTGCAGATCGTTGTGAAATTCAGGTGTCGTATGCCATTGGCGTAGCTGAACCCACATCCATCACCGTCAACACTTTCGGCACCGGCAAACTCGACGAGACCCGGCTGACAGAGCTGGTCCGCGAACACTTTGACCTGCGACCACGCGGCCTGGTGAAGATGCTGGACCTGCTGAAACCCGGCTACAAGGCCACCGCCGCCTACGGCCACTTTGGACGCGATGGAGAATTTACCTGGGAAAATACCGATGTGGCCGACGCACTGCGCAAGGCAGCCGGCCTGTAACACTATTACTGCAACAGCAAGCAATGAGGCAACACTTATGAGCTCACAACCCGTTGAAAATATAACCCCGGATTACAAAATTGCCGATATCGGACTGGCTGACTGGGGCCGCAAGGAAATCGCGATCGCAGAAAGCGAAATGCCGGGTCTAATGGCGTTACGCGAAGAATACAAGAGCAGTCAGCCGCTCAAGGGCGCACGTATTGCCGGCTGTCTGCACATGACCATCCAGACGGCAGTGCTGATTGAAACACTGACCGAACTCGGTGCAGAAGTCCGCTGGTCATCCTGCAACATCTTCTCTACCCAGGACCAGGCGGCGGCGGCCATGGCTGCAGCAGGCGTCCCGGTATTTGCATGGAAAGGCGAGACCGAGGATGAAGCATGGTGGTGCATCGAGCAGACCATCTTCGGTCCGGATGGCTGGCGGCCGAACATGATTCTGGATGACGGTGGCGACCTTACCCAGATCATGCACGACAAGTACCCGGAACTGCTCAACGATGTAAAAGGTCTGTCAGAAGAGACCACTACCGGCGTCCATCGTTTATACGAAATGATGGCTGAAGGCAGCCTCAAGGTCCCGGCATTTAACGTCAACGATTCCGTCACCAAGAGCAAGTTCGATAACCTGTATGGCTGTCGCGAATCCCTGGTTGACGGTATCAAGCGTGCAACTGACGTCATGATTGCCGGTAAAATTACCGTGGTTCTCGGTTACGGTGATGTCGGCAAGGGCTGCGCACAATCACTGAAAGGTCTAGGTGCCTCGGTGTGGGTAACCGAAATAGATCCCATCTGCGCCTTGCAAGCGGCAATGGAAGGCTACCGGGTAGTGAATATGGATGACGCCTGCAGCCAGGGTGATATCTTTGTTACCACGACAGGCAATATTAACGTGATAACCCATGAGCACATGAAGGCCATGAAAAACGAGTCCATTGTGTGCAACATCGGGCATTTCGACTCCGAAATCGATATCGCGAGCCTGCGTCAGTACCAGTGGGATAACGTCAAGCCACAGGTTGATCACGTTATTTTTCCGGACGGCAAACGCATCACGGTCCTGGCTGAAGGGCGCCTGGTTAATCTCGGCTGCGCAACCGGCCATCCAAGCTTTGTCATGTCTGCCTCATTCACCAATCAGGTGATTGCGCAAATCGAACTCTGGCAAAATCCGGACAAATACCAGATCGAAGTTTATGTTTTACCCAAGCACCTTGACGAAAAAGTTGCACACCTGCATCTCGATAAAATCGGCGCCAACCTGACACCGCTGTCGCAGGAGCAGGCTGACTACATCAAGGTTCCGGTTGAAGGGCCCTACAAGCCTGATTACTACCGGTACTAGCAACAGCAGAGACATGGCGAGCCGGGAGAACAACCATCTTTTCTTCCGGCTACCCTGTGGCAGCCGAATTAACAGACACACCAGCACACCATGACGCACATAAACCCGGTCTACAGCTTTGAGTTCTTTCCGCCCAAGACTCCGGACGGCATCACCAAACTGGCGGCCACCAGCGCAACGCTGGCCGGCTTAAAGCCGCGCTTTTTTTCTGTAACCTTTGGCGCCGGTGGCTCTACACGCGGCCATACCTTCGAGACCGTCGTTGATCTGCAAAAGAAAACCGGCATCGAAACAGCACCGCACCTTTCCTGCATCAGTTCGACCCGGGAAAATATACGCAAGGCACTGACCGTCTATCAGGAAAAAGGCATTTCCCATATGGTGGCATTACGCGGCGACATGCCCTCCGGCATGGTTGAGGCCGGTGAGTTTCGTTATGCCAACGAACTGGTCGCCTTTATCCGTGAAGAAACCGGCGACCACTTTCACCTCGAGGTTGCGGCGTACCCGGAATATCACCCCCAGGCCAACAACCCGGACAGGGATCTTGCCAACTTCACACGCAAGGTTGAGGCAGGCGCAAACAGTGCCATTACACAATATTTCTACAACGCGGATGCCTATTTCAGGTTTGTGGATCGTTGCGCCGGCGCCGGTATAGACATCCCGGTGGTCCCCGGCATCATGCCCGTCACCAACTACCACCAGCTGGCCCGGTTTTCGGATGCCTGTGGTGCGGAAATTCCGCGCTGGATGCGCAAGTGCCTGGAGGCCTATGGTGATGACATCGCATCAATTCGCGCTTTCGGTGAAGAAGTCGTCACCAGTATGTGCGCGCGGCTGCTCAGGGAAGGTGCACCGGGCCTGCATTTTTACACAATGAACCGGGCCGAACCCGCCGTTGCCATCTGGAAAAACCTCGGACTGGGTTCTTCATAAGAGGCTGTCCTCTGCGTATACCCCGTTTATATACCCCGCAAGCCCTTGTCACAGGCAGACAGCTGACCATCACCGGCCAGTCTGCACACCACGTCACCCGTGTATTGCGATTACGCCCGGGCGCAGCCGTACAGGTATTTGACGGACAGGGTCGCGAGCACCACGCAACTCTGCTCGAAGCTACCCGCTCCGGGATCATTCTGGATATCGGGGAATCCCTGATGACAACACCGGAATCACCACTGCAGCTTACCCTGCTACAGGGCATCGCCCGTAATGACCACATGGACCTGGTGTTACAGAAAGCCGTTGAACTCGGTGTACAGACCATTCAGCCGCTGTGGATGCAGCGCAGCCAGAAACGTCTGAAGGGGGAACGGCTGGAAAAACGCTGCCACCACTGGAAAGGGGTGATTATCAGTGCCTGTGAACAGTGCGGCCGGGCGACCCTGCCACAACTGTTACCGGTCAGCGATTACGCAAGCCGGCTCAACGACGGGACAGGTGACAATGAACTGCATCTGATGCTGCAACCGGACGCACCCTCATACCTGCGCAACCTTGAAAAACCGGCAGGCAGAATATCCATATTGGTAGGGCCTGAAGGCGGAATGACGCCGGAAGAACAATCTCTGGCAAGCACGTCCGGATTTACCGGTATTCGCATGGGGCCGCGAATTCTGCGCACCGAAACCGCAGCTCTGGCCGCCCTCGCGGGCATACAAACCCTGTGGGGTGACTTCTGCTGACTACCGCATCAAGCGGCCTTGTCCAGCTGTTGTTCCAGTAAATTCTGCAGGAATTCGAGGTCAGGAATAACGGCCTCTTCCTGGCCAATGCGGACGATACACTTCAAACCGTCATTCTCATATTCGACAACTTCATCAGCTGTTTCATCGCCGAACTGGATCAAACCCGGCAAACCGGCAGTTACAATGGCGTAGTGCTCAATCGGACTGCCGGGGCATACAGAATTCACGATCATCAATCGTGAGAATACCGGGTTTGAAGGGGAACCCAGACCGCACACCGCCTCCAGCGAAATTACCGGAATACTCTGCCCACGCCACTTGACCATACCCAGAAACCACTCTGGCATATCCGCCTGCGCTTCCGGTGCACGGTAACTGCCAATTTCTGCAACAGCCACAT
>DAOVVG010000194.1 GCA_030632175.1 Gammaproteobacteria bacterium | reverse complement strand
TGCCGTTGCTGGGTGTCATTATCTGGTACTTTGCCGGCCCCCGCGAGAGTTGAACCCGCAACCCCGGCCATGAACACACCGGTTGACGACAAACATGGTCCGGGAATCCGCCTGCACCCGCCGATCATCTACGCCATCAGCATTCTGGCGGGCATCGGGCTCAACAACTTCTGGCCACTGGCCATGCCATATGGCCTGCACAACCGCATTTACGGTGTCATCCTGATTGCTGTAGCCACACTCCTGGCCGCCTGGTCGCTTTTTGAATTCCACAAGGCCGATACCGATGTGCGTCCCGACAAACCGGACAGCACGCTGCTGACTTCGGGCCCTTACCAGTTTACACGTAACCCGCTCTATATCGTTTTGACACTGGCGCAACTGACCGCCGCGGTCTGGCTGAACAATTTATGGATATTACTGCTTGCCATCCCGTCCGTTATCGTCATCTCGCTCTACGCCATCGCGCGTGAAGAGCGCTATCTTGAAACACTGTTCGGGCAACAATATCTTGACTACAAAAAGCAGGTACGACGCTGGCTATAATGAATATTTTTAACCGGCTCTTTGGCAAGAAACCCCGCACGCCAACGGCTGTCGAGGAAGCCGGCAAGATTATTGACCGCTTCGCGGCGGCCACCTCCGCGGGAGTCGATCGCGAGGACCTTGCCCGTTACCCTGCCAGGCAATTCAAGGTCATGGCATTTCATTATGGCGCAATAGAATACCTGTCTCACCAGTATGACTTTGATAAAACACAAACCCTCGGCGTGTTCGTGGTCTTTATGAACACCTATTTCACCATGCCGATCACCGAATCGGGCAGCATCAGTGAGCGCCTGCAAGGTTTCCGCGAGAAGCCCGATGAACGCCAATTTATGGAAGCAGGCATCGATGTCTTCCGGCGCTGGCATGAACAGGATGAACGCCAGGCACCGCTGGAGCTGGCTGAGCTGCTGAAGAAATATTGAGCAGCCGCACTCTCAAACAACTACTACGCGAAGTACGCGCCTGCCGAACCTGCGAGACGCATCTACCGCTTGGCCCGAAACCGGTACTGCGAGCAAGCAGTACGGCACGCATTGTTCTTATCGGACAGGCACCAGGTACCCGGGTTCACCAAACCGGAATCCCCTGGAATGACCCCAGCGGCGACCGGCTCCGTGACTGGATGCAAATCGACCGGGAACAATTCTATGATGAGCGGCACATCGCCATCATCCCCATGGGGTTCTGTTACCCCGGCAAGGGAAAATCCGGTGACTTACCACCGCGTCCGGAATGTGCACCTCAGTGGCATGCACAACTGCTGGCCGAGTTGCCTGCGCTCAGGCTCACCGTGCTCATTGGTCAATATGCACAACACTACTACCTCGACAGCCGTCGCCGCACCCTGACCGAGACAGTGCAAAACTGGCAGGCCTGTCTACCGGCGCATTTTCCGCTGCCCCATCCGTCACCGCGCAATATCCGCTGGTTGAAAAATAATCCCTGGTTTGAAGCCGAGGTACTGCCTGCATTTCGCAAGCAGATTACGCATGCTTTGAACCAAACAGCGACATACCCACAATAAAACTATGGTTTATCCCGCTAATATTCATATTTTCATCACAGATACAATCGATTACAGACACGCCTGCAAACACTTTCTGGTAACATATTTCTCATCATGCCCCAATCGCTTTACCCCCTGCTCAGCCGTATAAATTCTCCCGCCGACCTGCACGGTCTGGAGGAATCCGAACTGCTGCAACTCGCCACCGAACTGCGTGAATTCCTGATCGAGTCGGTTGCCAGTACCGGCGGCCACCTGTCGGCCGGCCTCGGCACCGTGGAACTGACGATCGCTCTGCACCGGGTCTTCAACACCCCGGAAGACAGGCTGGTGTGGGATATCGGACACCAGGCCTACCCGCACAAGATTCTCACCGGTCGCCGGGATGCCATGCACAGCCTGCGGTGCCAGGATGGATTGAGTGGCTTTCTCAGCCGTTCGGAGAGTGAATACGACAGTTTTGGTGCCGGTCATTCCAGCACCTCGATCAGTGCAGCACTGGGCATGTCGGTGGTGGCTGCGATGCAAGACAGGGGACGCCAGACAGTCGCCATTATCGGTGATGGCGCCATGACTGCCGGCATGGCTTACGAGGCACTCAACAATGCCGGTGACACCGACAGTGATCTGCTGGTCATTCTGAACGACAACAAGATGTCGATCTCGCGCAACCGCGGTGCCATGCATAACTACCTGGCGCGTATCCTTTCAGGACCGCTCTATACCGGGGTGCGCAAACGTGGCAAGAGCATTCTGCACAAGTCACCGCGATTGAGCCGCTATGTGCGCCGCTGGGAAGAACATATGAAAGGCATGTTCCTGCCCGGCACGCTGTTCGAGGAACTGGGCTTTAACTATATTGGCCCGATCGACGGTCACGATATCCCGCTATTGCTGACCACGCTGCGTAATCTGCGTGACATGAAGGGACGCCGCTTCCTGCACATCGTTACGCAAAAGGGTAAGGGCTACCAACCGGCAGAGCAGGACCCCTGCAACTACCATGGCGTCACACCCTTCAACCGCGCAGTTGGCATGCAGAAAAAGCCCGCCGGGACCAAAACCTATACACAAATATTCAGTGACTGGCTGTGTGACATGGCGGCGGCCGACGAGCGCCTTGCCGGCATTACACCGGCCATGCGTGAAGGTTCAGGGCTGACCGCCTTTGCGGAGAAATTCCCGCAACGCTACTTTGATGTCGGCATCGCCGAGCAACATGCACTGACATTTGCGGCAGGCATGGCCTGCGAAGGCATGAAACCGGTCGTTGCCATTTACTCCACCTTCCTGCAGCGCGCCTATGACCAGTTAATACACGACATCGCACTGCAAAATCTGGATGTGACTTTTGCCATCGACCGTGCCGGACTGGTTGGCGCAGACGGCGCGACCCATGCCGGCGTATTCGACCTGAGCTTCCTGCGTTGCGTTCCCAACATGCTGGTGATGGCGCCAGCCGATGAAAAAGAGTGCCGGCAAATGCTGACTACCGCCTACCAGTATGCAGGGCCGGCTGCCGTGCGTTACCCGCGTGGCACCGGCAGCGGTGCGATACCGAACGAAACGCTGGATACCCTGCCAATTGGCAAGGCAGAGATATGCCGGCAGGGCAGACACGTGGCTATTCTGGCATTCGGCAGCCGCGTTGCCGCGGCCCTGGAAGCCGCAGAAGAAATTGATGCGACCGTCGTCAACATGCGTTTTATAAAGCCACTGGACACTGACATGATTACTGCCATGGCCAGGGAACACAGCCTCATTGTCACGGTTGAGGAAAATGTCTTGCAGGGAGGTGCCGGTTCTGCCGTCAACGAGGTCCTGTTACAACAGGCCGTCGACAACCACATCATTAACCTGGCGATACCGGATACCTTTATCGACCATGGCAGCCATGAGCAACAGCTCACCGAGTGCGGCCTGGATGCAACAGGGATTCTTGCGGCAATCAGCGCTGCCGGCAGCGACCATATACTGTCACCGGCACAGCCAGAATCCAATCTGACTGGCGGCTGAGCTGCCTGATTACAGGGTTATGCTAAAATTGCCTGCAGGGTACGGACACCAGACTACAGATCCGTTGTAACAAGAGAACCAGACGCAGACCGGTACCTTATGGTTAGCTCTACAGAGATCTTTTTCCGCCGAGAAGAAACTGCCCGCGAGCAGGTCGCACTTCCTGCACAGCTGTTTAACCGCTGTCTTCTGTTATTAAATCATTCCCCGACTGTAAATGTATTTGTACCCGTCCGGAACATGCAATTGCAGGCCGTCATCGACCAGGATGAGATCATCTTTGTTGACAATCACGGCTATGCCGTCAAGGATGGACATGGCGGGCGCCTCATCGTACTAGCCTGGAAAATGGCATTCCACAGTCCGCGTGATTCGCTGAATGAGCCGGTGCAGATCGAGGTGGTTTACTACGGAACTGAACGACATGAAACACATCGCCGCCTGATGAACGAATTCCCGAAGACGCTGGACAGCTTTGAAGCCAGGCTTAACCAGGGTGAGGCGGAAGACAGGACTGCGACGATTTTACAGTTCACACAGTAACCACTGCCCCGATACTGCAACGACAGAATCAGGCGGCGCAGCCTACCCAGAAACTCATGTCCTTGTCGAGAAACTCCTGCCATGACATGTAATGGGTACCGTCACAGGAGAAGGTCAGGCTGATCAGCCCGTTGAATATATTGATGGACGCAGAACGCAGGTACAGGGTTTCATCGGCCAGGCGCAATTGCCGCATACCGTTCAAAATTGCCGGGACCCTGTCTTGCGGAATAGCCGCATCCTCCGGATAGGGACAACGTGGATACAACATGCAGATATCCGGATCACTCAGCACTTCGTGGTCAAAGATGCGATAGCGATACGGGTCATCCATAAACCAGACAGTGGCACGACTGCTGGAAAAATGAATCACCGCCTGGAACAGGCCGCGCTCTGTTATCAGGTCCTCGAGAATGGCGCAGGTCGTTTCCATATTGCGATCCATCAGGCTCTCGACACGCTCCTGCTGAAACACCGTGCCACGGATCGAGGGATCGCCCTTGATCTGTCGCCAGTCAACTGATTCTTCATAGTGCCCGGTGGTGGCTGGCAGATCACGCAAGTCAAAATCGGCGCCGATAAACCCGAGCATTTCATCGTCGCGACGCACAACCTGCAGAGCCGTCAACGATGGACGGTTAACACGCAGACTCAGATAGGCGTCCGAGAGCAGAAAACCCCAGGGAGGTACGACCTCGCGCATATAGGGGCGAACCGAGCGATCACGGCCGTAGTGCTCCGGGAGCAGCCCGCCGATACTGATGTTATCGCTGATCTGGATACCATTGGGGTCCAATGCATACAGAAACAGGCAGTGTGGCACGGAACGAAAACCGTCATTCAGCACAATATCCAGTTCTTCGCGCGAACCCCAGACATCTGCGCACTTCCGTGCAAGTCCGGACAGCGGGACAGACAGTATCTCG
>DAOVVG010000177.1 GCA_030632175.1 Gammaproteobacteria bacterium | reverse complement strand
GGATACGCAAGTATTTGCCGAGGCGCTGGTTAGTGAAGCGGTGCAGCAGCAGTTGCTGGCTGAGATTGAGTTATCGCGGCAGCTGCATGCCACTGGTTATCCGAGCCTGATTTTGAAGGCGGGTGCTGCTGTGTGGCCGATACCGATCGATTATAATGACAGTGCGCCCATGCTGGAGATGATTGCCGGGCTGCAGTGACAGGGTTCCCGAAGGTTGCGGGATTGATGTACTTGTTTTTATCCCCTCTCCCCGGCCCTCTCCCGAAGGGAGAGGGGGTGTACTGGTTAAGGAATTTTTCAGACGTGCGGTGAGAGTGATGCAGTGAAGTCTGGAAGACCTTCATGTGTTTCGTATTACTCCTTGAAGGTCGGTTCCACTACCAGGGCGTTCGGCAAGTTCTCCCTCTCCCTTCGGGAGAGGGCCGGGGAGAGGGGGTATGATACCCCGATTCAAGACAGCTTCTTTAATATGAAACCATCTCTGCCAATTGACAGTTTGCTGCCAGACTTGCAGCGTACCCTCGAGAAATATACCCGTGCCGTCCTGCAGGCAGCCCCCGGTGCCGGCAAGACCACACGGGTACCACTGGCCTTGCTGGATGCGCCGTGGCTCGAGGGTAAAAAAATCATCATGCTGGAACCGCGCCGATTGGCGGCGCGTGCGGCGGCGCGTTTTATGGCGCGTTCACTGGGTGAGTCGGTTGGCAAGACGGTAGGGTATCGCATGCACCTGGACAGGCAGGTGAGTGAAACGACCCGGGTTGAAGTCGTTACCGAGGGGATCCTGGCGCGCATGCTGCAACACGATCCATCACTTGAATCTGTCGGGCTGGTGATCTTCGATGAATTCCATGAACGCAGTCTGGCGGCTGACCTGGGGCTGGCCTTGTGCCTCGACAGCCAGTCAGTCCTGCGTGAAGACCTGCGACTGCTGGTTATGTCGGCCACCCTTGATGGGGCTGCCGTATCCGAGTGGCTGGATGCGGCGCCGCTACTGAGCAGCGAGGGTCGCAGCTACCCGGTGACTGTGCATTATCATCCGGCGCGGGCAGTGTTTAGTCGTGATCGCCGCGCCTTTTGTGCTGAAGTCGCACAGCGTGTGCAGACGATATTGCGTGAGGAAACCGGCAGCTTGCTGGTATTTCTGCCGGGAGCCGGTGAAATACGCCAGCTGGAAGGCCTGTTGGCGGCGGCTGGACTGGATGCAAATGTGCGGGTGGCGCCACTCTACGGTCAGTTGTCCGGCGCGGCACAGGATGCAGCTATTGAGCCTGCGCAGGAGGGCATGCGCAAGGTGGTGCTGGCGACCGCCATTGCAGAGACCAGTTTGACCATTGAGGGCATTCGCGTGGTTGTTGACGCGGGATTGATGCGGCTGTCGCGCTTTGATCCGAACAGCGGGTTGTCACGACTGGAAACCCGGCCGGTATCACAGGCCGCTGCAGATCAGCGTCGTGGGCGTGCCGGTCGCCTGCAAGCCGGTGTCTGTGTCCGTATGTGGGGTGCACACCAGCCGTTGATCGCGCAGACGGCAGCGGAAATCCTCGAGGCGGATTTGACGCCACTGGTGCTGGAGCTGGCACAGTGGGGTGTCTGTGACACCGCGCAGCTGCGCTGGCTGGACGAGCCGCCGGCTGCACATGTCGCACAGGCAATGTCCCTGTTACAGCAACTTGGTGCGCTGGATGCAAACTCACGCATTACGGCGCATGGCAGCGAGATGATACGGTTTGGTACTCACCCGAGGCTTGCGCACATGATGCTGCGCGGCAATGAGCTGGGATATGGAGCACTGGCGTGCGAACTGGCCGCCCTGTTGAGTGAACGCGATCCGCTGGCCGGGGATGGCGAACGCGATGCAGATATCGTGCGCCGGGTGGACTGGTTACGGGAACCGGGCAACGGCGGGCGTGATCGTCGGGGTCTGCGTGGCGGGATACGCGCGACAGCACGACAGTGGCAGCGGCAGCTGCACTGTGCGGCAGCTCCGCAGGATCAGGGTGATGTGTCCATGGCCGGTGTGCTGCTGGCGTTTGCCTACCCGGATCGCATTGCACGGCGACGACATGGCAGCGACAATCGCTTCCTGATGAGTAACGGGCGTGGTGCGGTTTTTACAGAGGCCGAGCCGCTGGCAGCTGCCGACGCCCTTGTCGCTGCGCATCTCGATGGCCGCGCTGAAGCGCGAATCTACCTTGCAGCCAGTCTGCATTATGAGCAATTGCTGAGGTATCACGCGGCACGGGTAACGGACGTGACGCATGTTGGCTGGGATGAGCGCGAACACTGTGTACAGGCACGTCGTCAACAGCGTATTGGCGAGCTGGTGTTGACTGACAAGCGCTGGGAGGATGCGCCGCCAGAGGCCATTCAGTCTGCACTGCTTGTGGGTATTCGACGGGCCGGCGTTGAGGCTTTGCCCTGGACTGATGCCGCGCGCGCCAGTCAGGCCCGTATTGCCTTTATGCATCGACTGTCGCCGCAGGACTGGCCGGACGTCAGTGATGCGGCCTTGCTGGCGACGCTGGATGACTGGCTGATGCCGTACCTGGCGGGTATGTCACGCCTTGCGCACCTGAAACGGCTGGATTTGCAGGCCGCTTTGCTGGCATTGATACCCTGGGCGCAGCAACGCCAGCTGGATAAGCTGGCACCCACGCACTGGTGCGTGCCCAGCGGTTCACGGGTGCGGCTGGACTACAACCAGGAAATACCTGTGCTGGCGGTGCGCCTGCAGGAAATGTTTGGTCTGCAGGAGACGCCCTGTGTAGCCGGCGGCAAGGTGCCGGTGTTGATACACTTGCTGTCCCCGGCACGGCGGCCGGTACAGATAACGCAAGACCTCGCTGCTTTCTGGAAAGGCAGTTATCATGAGGTCAGAAAGGAAATGAAGGGCCGTTATCCGAAGCATCACTGGCCCGAGGACCCGTTGCAGGCGCAACCCACAACCCGGACACGTCACAAAACCGGCAAGTAGTCGGTCTGGCTGTTCGCCGGTGTTTTCCGGAAACAGGATGGAGGTCAGGCAGGGTGGAAACAATCAAATCGTTCAGGCCCGACAGCGAATTCTACCTGGAAGAGGGCTGTCATATTGTTGAACTGCATAACACCGGCACTGATGCAGGCTGTTCCATTGCGCGTGCGCGTGTTGAGCCCGGTATGACAACCGAATTGCACTGTCTGCAAGATATTGTTGAACGTTACGTGATTGTATCCGGCAAGGGTGAGGCCGAGATCGACGGGCAGTTGCCGGTTGCGGTCGGTGCCATGGATGTGGTGATAATCCCGGCCGCTGTTTCCCAGCGCATACGCAATACCGGTGACAGCGACCTGGTGTTTTTGTGTGTATGCACCCCCCGATTTGACCCAGAAAAATACCTGCAAGTGACAGCGGAAGGATAATTACGTGATACAACAAACCAAACCCCGTAACGCAGATACTGTCATTGTGCTCGACTTTGAGACGACAGGCATGTCACCGGATCAGGGCGACCGGGCTATCGAGGTGGGTGCGATAAAACTGGAGGGTGGAGAGATCGTCGACCGTTTCCAGGGATTGATGAACCCGGGTCTGCGGGTGTCTTCCTTTATCGAGGGGCTGACCGGGATCAGCAACGAGATGCTGGATGAAGCGCCCTCTTGCGGGGTGGTGATGGATGAATTTGCGGACTTCATCGAGGGCTATGACCTGGTGGCGCATAACGCTTCTTTTGATCGCCGTTTTCTGGATGCCGAACTGGCCGGTATCGGCCGCGGTTATGCCGGTGAGTTCGCCTGTTCCATGCTGGCTGCACGACGGGTTTATCCGGATGCACCCAATCACAAGCTGGGCACGCTGGTGGAATATAAAAGCATTTCCAATAACGGCACTTTTCACCGCGCACTTGCCGATGCCGAAATGACAGCCGGGCTTTGGCTGGGTATGCTGAGAGACATCACTGCACGGCATGAATTTGTTAATATTCCGTTTGTCCTGATGCAGGAACTGGGTCGGGTGCCTGCAGTAGCGGCAGCAGGGTTCCTGGGCAGGGAGGGTGGACGGAACTGAATTGCAGGCGTGGGCTTTCCCGTGATGGGTGCGCTGCGCTTTACCCATCAACCTGACTGATGCGAGAAAATCGACCCCTGTGAAATTGCGAGAGTGATTTAATACCGGGTAACAACCTTTTATACATATTCAGGAAGATAATTATCTTATGCCATATGAAGTCGTCGATGCGCGGATTTCACCGGAAGGCCAAATGGAAATCCTGTCCAAGGCCGAGGTGCATAAATTACTCGATACCAGCCAGGGTGGCCTGTATAAGCTGTTTCGTAACTGCTCGCTGGCGGTATTGAATTGTGGCAGTCAGCTGGACGATGGCAAGGAACTGCTGGAGCGTTACCGGTCATTTGATATTCGCGTTATTCAGATCGAGCGGGGCATCAAGCTGGAGATAACCGGTGCGCCGGCACATGCCTTTGTCGATGGAAAGCTGATCAAAGGCATCAGTGAACACCTGTTTGCGGTGTTGCGCGATGTAATTTATGTCAGCGATGAAATAGACAGCAATCCGGAATTCGACCTGGAGAGCTCGTCGGGCATTACCAACGCGGTTTTCCATATTCTGCGTAATGCCAGGATTCTGCGGCCAATGACCAATCTGAACCTGGTGGTGTGCTGGGGAGGGCATTCCATTTCCCGCGAGGAATACGATTACACCAAGGTGGTCGGCTACCATCTCGGACTGCGCGGCGAGGATATCTGTACCGGTTGTGGTCCGGGTGCCATGAAAGGTCCGATGAAGGGGGCGGCTGTCGGTCATGCGAAACAGCGCATCAGTAACGGCCAGTATCTCGGTATCACCGAACCGGGGATTATTGCAGCCGAGTCACCCAACCCGATAGTGAATGACCTGGTGATTATGCCGGACATCGAGAAGCGCCTGGAGGCATTCGTGCGTACCGGGCACGGTGTTGTGGTGTTTCCGGGCGGTGCCGGTACGGCAGAAGAAATCCTGTATATTCTCGGCATTCTGTTGCATCCGGATAACAAGAGCATTCCATTCCCCCTGATTCTTACAGGACCGGAATGTGCAGAGGAATATTTCAGGCAGATTAACCAGTTTATTCTCGACACTCTGGGTGTTGAGGCGCAGCAACGTTACCAGATTATTATCGATGATCCTGACGGGGTATCACGCGAGATGCACGCCGGTCTCAAGCAGGTGCGTGAATTTCGTACCCGGCATGGCGATGCGTATTATTTCAACTGGTTGCTGAAGGTTGACCGGGAATTCCAGCAGCCGTTCAATCCCACGCACGAGAATATGCGCAACCTGGAGTTGCGTCATGATCAGGAGCCCCATCTGCTGGCAGCCAACCTGCGACGCGCCTTCTCCGGTGTGGTGGCCGGTAATGTCAAGGATGAGGGGATACGTGCCATCGAAAAGTACGGCCACTTTGAAATTCATGG
>DAOVVG010000121.1 GCA_030632175.1 Gammaproteobacteria bacterium | reverse complement strand
CAGGTGGTGGCATTGGCGGTTATGTGCAGAGCGCTCGGTTGATGTGCACCGGGATAACACGGTCCCGTGTGAGGGTCAGGTGAACTGCGTAAGACCTTTCGTGTGCGAAGGTATGTGTCTTGTCCGAGAGCCGGATGCGGGAAATCTGCATGTCCGGTTCGATGAGGAGGATGTGGAAACGGAGTGATGGTTCGGCTATTGAGGCACCGCCAGACGAAAGGGGCGGCAACAGATAGGCAGAACCTTAGACCACCGCGCCACATCTCTACTCTACCGTTTTAGGAAGTCCAGGGCACACTCCCCCCGATGCTTCGAGTCGCTGACGGCGTCGCTCAGGTGTAGAGATGGGGTCTGACCCGTGTTTGGTATAAATATCCCAAAACTGGTAAGGTTGCCATGCTGAGTTAAATCAAGGATTGACTAAATCAGCGGCGGCGGCTTTCGTTCATTCGTTGGTCGCCGTTTTTTGTTTGCTCTAAAGGTCCGAAGGTGGCAGAAAAACGATCTGGGGACTGATTCTAAATAAGGTTTTTCTAAAGGACAGGAGACTCTAATGCAGACACTCATGAAACTACGCTGACTTATGAGATGATGACAACCAGTCACTAACTAACTGTCCGTTTTACTGGGGCAAGATCAGAGTGAGGCACCCTTTAATTTGTCAACTCGAAAGCCCTGCATCGCGGGGCTTTCTTTTCTCTGCTGTTGGTCGCAAGCGAAACCAGATGTTCACAGCATCTTGGATTTTATCGATAACCATGCTTTTTAAAACACAATTCGCCATAGCATGGGCTATGCTTACCGCTATACAGGCAAATCAAAACTGACGGAGACAAAACAATGGATCCAACACAATGGTGGGGACACGGATTCGGCTTCATGTGGTTAATTCCGCTATTCTTTTTTGTGGTGATGCTGTTTTGCATGCGAGGAATGTTTGGAAGGGGTTCACCCGGCTGTGGTTCCCATGAGGGAGATACATCACATCTGGAAAGCGCGCGTGAGATATTGGACAAGCGTTTCGCCAAAGGCGAAATAACCAGGGAAGAGTACGAAGAAATGAAGAAGGCGCTCGGCAATGAAACTTCATAAAGTTCCTGCTGTATCCGGATTCAGCACCGATGGCGCAAAATCAGTTAATACTCATTCATGATATACAGGCCCGTGTGTCAGCATATCAACTGTTAGATGCGGGAAAACATACAGATTGGAAAAAAGGCATGGTGCTGGATACGCATTACTTATATTGAAAGAGGTATGTTATGAATGAGCATGAAAAGCCTACTGAGACAGAGAAAGTGTCATGCGAGATATGTCTTAAAGAGATACCTCGATCTGAAGCAGAAGTCGAAGAGGTGAGCGACTATGTGTTGTATTTTTGTGGCCTGGATTGCTACAAAAAATGGCGGGAAGAGAATAAAAAAGAGTAATACTCTCGCAACACGTCACATGAATGGCTGATGGCATAGCACGACTGATCTCCGCCGTTCAATTCGAACGTTTGGAGGTCTTTAAGGGATGCATGATATGGAGCATGTGGATTTTGAAACAATAAGGATTACTGTAGAAGGAAAAGATCTCGATTTTACTCTGGCAAGGCGTTTAGCGGAGGATTTGGTATCCAGCATTGTCTCCGAACCTATGCTGATTGCCTGGTTTGACGGGATAAGAGGTGAACAACACCCACAAGTACCAGAATGCCAGCACAAGCCTGGCTGGTTAGCGTATGCAGAAGGTCATGCAGGCGGTATTCGAGTAGATATAAACGAAAATGAATACAGCTTTATTTTTACTGATACAGAAACGAAAGGTAATTAATACCTGACACTTCATGCCGGCGGACGGCAAAAATACCGCTGCTTGTTTCAAGGTTAGGTGGCATGAGCGAGGATATGCTTAGGATTCTACTATCAGCATTTTTGGTTAATGCAGGAGGATGATATGAAAGAGGGCACGTACAAACATATTGAGATAACTGGTAGTTCGGAGGCCGGAACAGATGAGGCGATCCGTAATGCTATTTCGAAGGCATCAAAGACGATAAGGAACATGCATTGGTTCGAGGTTGTCGATATGCGTGGGTATATCGACACTGGAGCAGTCCACTACTGGCAGGTGACAATCAAGATTGGATTCAGGCTGGAAGACTGACGGTCCATCCGATAAGCTGCCAAACAACTGGTTCGAACCGACGAGGGGAATCATTGCTAGCTCTTGCTAACCTGGGTAGCTGCGTGGCTCAAGCTGGGTGTTCCTGGACTTCCGTTTTTGGCTGCCGATTCAACCGGTCGACGCAACACTTAGTCGGAAGTGTCATTGCCTAACGAAAATAGTTTTGAATAACGGGAATAGCCAAAGCGTCAAAAGACGCTGAGCGTCTACTACGGGAACACCGCCAGCCCGATTCCAATGAATGCCCCGATCGCCTCTTCAGAAGGCGTTTTCCGGCGCTAACCAGCTTTTCGAGCTATCCGTTCGATCACCGGAAACCATTATTGTGCCAGTGCTTCGGATAGCTCTAAATAGACTTTGAAGGCCGAGACCTGAGGATCGCTGTCTCGTGCGGGTGTTGCGTCGACCCATTGAGACCGCCGCCGTTCACAGAGGTTCAACGTGAAATTCTCGGGGTTATCAGTCGAATATTGACTATTGACCCAAAGGCGGTATTCACGGCTTCTTCCTTAATAAAATCTTAATATTTCATTGGTAGCATCATTAACGACAACAGCCTTCGTTAATTCGTTAGCTGTCGTCTTTAGCGAAGGCTTTCGAGTCTCGAGCGGCGGCCCTTTCTCCTCCTCCCCCTTGGGTCGCCGCTTTTTTTAGGTTAAATGTCGTATTTTGGCTGATTCCAGACCTGCAAAAATATGATTTAAACCGGTTATAACCATATTCATTCAAGGTGTATTCATAAGCCCACTCCATCCCCCCATATATATAGCTATCTGGCTATTTGGTGGGCGGACACGGATAATACGGCGACTTTTTCATCAGAGTGTTTTTAAGGAGAGCAACTATGCGGATTATCCTGTTAGGTGGTCCCGGTGCCGGCAAGGGCACGCAGGCCAATTACATTAAAGAGAAATATGGCATTCCCCAGATTTCCACCGGCGACATGCTGCGTGCCGCTGTCAAGGCAGGCACCCCGATGGGTGTTGAAGCCAAGAAAGTAATGGATGCCGGCGGACTGGTCTCCGATGACATCATCCTGGGCCTGATTGACGAGCGTCTGAAAGAAGATGATTGCAAAGCCGGCTACCTGTTTGACGGCTTTCCGCGTACGCTGGCACAGGCTGACGCACTCAAGGCCAACGGGGTCCCTGTGGATGCCGTGGTTGAGATTGATGTCGATGACGCTGAAATCATCAAGCGTATGAGTGGTCGCCGTGTGCATCTGGAATCGGGTCGTACCTACCACGTTGTCTTTAATCCGCCGAAGGAGGAGGGTAAGGACGATGAAACCGGTGAAGCGCTGGTCCAGCGTGATGACGACCAGGAAGATACGGTTAAAGAACGCCTGAATGTCTACCATGACCAGACCGAGCCACTGATCTCCTATTATTCCAGGTGGGCCGACGAAGGCGGCGACGGTGCACCGCGCTATGTCAAGATTAACGGTATTGGCAAGGTCGAAGAAATCCGGGATGGTATTTTCGCCGGTCTCGACCAGTAAGCTGTATTTTACTGTCGTTATTAAAGGCCGGCCTATGCCGGCCTTTTTTATTTCAGTCGGGTGTTTCCAGGCAGGCCACCCGGTCGTCCGGGATCACCGGACAGGCTGTAAAAAAGTGTCCCTAGTACCTTCGTACCACTACCTGCCGTATGGCTATACCTGCTACACTTTTCCCAACGTCAAATATGTGACAGAACGATAGCTGATTAATTCTGTAACTATTTATCTCAACTGACTGTAAGTCTTGGGAAATATGGCGTGATTTTCAGCTGGAACCGGGTCTGACCGATGTTGCTCCAGGTTGGGTGTGTTGGCCTTTAGGCCAGTCGGGGTCATGGCAGGGCTGCAGGGCAGCCGCTGAACTGACACAAACACAGGTTTTTTCGGAGTGGCCGGTTTGTTTATTTCACAGTTGGCGGATAGATAAAACTAACAATAAATTGGCAGGATCAGGATTATCCTGCGATGTGCTCAAGGACGTGCTGGAGTGTTTATGGTTGCGGGTACAAACAGACCAGAGGTGATTGATCCGGGTGGCGTACGCAAGTTGCTTTACCTGATCGACCCGCTGCGCTCAACACCCGCCGGAAACCTCATTTACCGTCAGGCAGAGGGCATGCTGGATGATATTGCATCCAGCCATCTGCGCTCGGAAATTGCCTACGCCGGTTTTGTGAATGTCTTGCTGGAAGCCTTTATTGTACACCTGACACCCGGTTCCTCTTCTTACGTACAAATCAAGTTATTGCAGGCTCGTCTGCAACCACCACTGACACCTACCGAGCTGGATGTCCTGGGTGGTTTTATCAACCAGTGTGGCGATCAGATCCGTAATGCCGGTGAGTTGCAGCCCGCGCTCATGGTTGATGCCATTAGCCCGCTGCTGGCTTCTTTTGGTATCGATACGATTCCTGCAGAGTCCACAAACCTGCCTGAAATTGAATCCTTTGCTAACGATGAACAGGCAGCACCGCAACCGGATGTTGAAGCAGACGCCGAAGCAGGTGCCGAAGCAGACTTACAGCATGACCTGTCTGCTGCTACCGGGATGCACTACGATGATGGCGTAGACAGTGTAGCGCAAGACGAATTGCATGATGCTGACTATATCAGTGAGGAAATACCGGCCGGCCAGGATCTCAATGCTATTAATCGCAGTGAGCTGGAAGCGCGTCGTGATGATATCCAGCAGTTGCAGGCGACACTCGGCCAGCAGGTACTGGAGACCATCACCCAGAACGAGGAATTCGGCATCATCCTCGAAGTGGTGCTGACAGAATTACGCCAGGCCGAGGAGGTTACAGAGATTGAAGACCTGCGATGGACGCTGATCCGGGAAGTTGAAAAGCTCATGAAGGGCCACAACGAGCTGGCAGACAAACTCGACAGCACGCACCATTATCTGCAGCTGTTCGAATCGGACAGCCGCGAGCTGTCCGACGAGCTGACGCGTGTTCGCCTGCTGAGTCTGACCGATGAACTGACCGGGCTACCAAACCGTCGCGCCTTTATGCGGCGTATGGAAGACGAGGTGGCGCGCGTACAGCGATACGGTTTCCCGCTGTCTTTTGTGCTGATTGATCTGGATCATTTCAAGGCGGTCAATGACGAATACGGACATGCGGCGGGCGATGAAGTGCTGCGGGTGTATTCGAAGAATATTCTCTCAATCTTTCGTCACCATGACATGGTTGCCCGCTATGGTGGTGAAGAGTTCGCCGTGCTGTTGCCGAATACGGACTCGGATGGCGCCGTGCGTGCGCTCAACAAGGTCAGGCGTCGCGCCGGTGAGACACGCTGGCAGACCAATGGAACCGCGTCGGACGTGCCCACGTTTTCCGCGGGGGCCTCTCTTTACAAGCCGGGTGAGTCTGTCAGCGCTTTCATCGAGCGGGCTGATAAGGCGCTGTACCGGGCGAAGCGGCTGGGTCGACACCGCATTGAGCTGGATATGACCTACCAGAGCGAGTCTGCTGAAGGCACGCAAAGACGCCGCAGCACGGATAGCTGATACCCCTTCCTGTAATACCCCTCTCATTGCCGGTGCCCGCCTGTGAGCGAGTCTGTATAATTGTGACGGACAAAACATTCAGGGATGCTGCTGCAATGGCTACGATTGAACTCACAAAAGAAAATTTCGAAGCAACGATTAATGGTAACGACACGGTGCTGGTGGATTACTGGGCACCCTGGTGCGGCCCGTGCCGCCAGTTTGCACCGGTCTTCGAGTCCATGTCGGAATCGCACCCCGGCGTTGTCTTTGCCAAGGTGAATACGGAAGAAGAGCAGGAAATTGCCGGGCACTTCCAGATTCG
Organism: Gammaproteobacteria bacterium; assembly: GCA_030632175.1. GTDB lineage: Bacteria > Pseudomonadota > Gammaproteobacteria > UBA9214 > UBA9214 > UBA9214. Next base: position 1,275 of record DAOVVG010000121.1, on the reverse strand, counting down.
CTCGATACCTACGCTGATGGTTTTCCGGGAACAGATTGTCGTGTTTTCCCAGCCGGGAGCAGTGCCGCCGGCAGGGCTTGAATCAGTTATCGAAAAAGTGGCTGCACTGGATATGAATGAGGTACGTCGGCAGGTCGTTGAGCAGCAGCTGGAGCAGGGAGGAAAATCATGATGAGATGCCTGATTGTTCTGGCCTGTCTGATGGCAGGCATGAATTACGCACTGGCTGATGATGACTTGCGTTACAACCAGGTTCGCTTGCAGTCACAGCAAACCGAAGCGGTGAGTAATGACACCATGCATGTCATCATGAATACCTATGCGGAAATGCAGAATCCGGCAAAACTGGCTGCAAAAATCAACCAGGATATGGAGTGGGCGCTGCAACAGGCAAAGCAGGTGAAGGGCGTCAAGGTCAATACCGGCAGCTACCAGACGTGGCCGGTTACCCGCAAGGAAGTGACAACGGGTTGGCGTGGTCAGCAGGACCTGGTACTGGAGAGCGGTGATACGGAAGCACTCAGTCGTCTTGTGGGTCAGTTGCAGGGCAAGTTGCAAATCAAGTCAATGAGTTTCACTGTTTCCAATGCGAAGCGGACAGGGGTGGAGAACCGCTTGATTGGTGCAGCCCTGGATGCCTTCAAGGAGCGGGCAGGGATTATCGGTGACAACCTGAAGGCCAATGGTTATCGCATTGTTGAAATCAATGTCAACACGACGATGCAGCGACCGCCGCTGGTACGCCAGGCGAGGATGGCGACCATGTCCATGGAAGCAGGCGATGCTGTTGCTGTGGAAGGTGGCGAGAGTGATGTCAGCGTCTCGGTAAACGGCACGATTGAATTACAAATTCCCTGAGTGTTGTTCTTTACCAGGCGCCGCCAGGCATAAAGGAGAGGGGGTTTGCCGAGTGAGTTGTAGATAATGAAACCGCGAAATTTCACAGATCTTTTTCTGAAGACGCCGCACCTCACCAGTATGCCGATCCAGGGTGGTGCGGTAGTTCAACAGCCGGCAAGCCTGCCGGAAGGTTTTGTATATATCGACGAGGTCATTCCCGGCATCCGGCTGGATCTGCGTTACTGCACGGTACATAATTTTGTCGGTAAGCGCATCGATGGTTATATACGGCCGCGGGGTATCCTGACACGTGCAGCGGCTGATGCGCTTGCGCTGGTGCAGGCTGTTTTGAAAACCAGCGGGCTTGAGTTTAGTATTTTCGATGCCTATCGACCGCAACAGGCGGTGAACCACTTCGAGCGCTGGACAGAAGAT
>DAOVVG010000016.1 GCA_030632175.1 Gammaproteobacteria bacterium | reverse complement strand
CAGGGCCGCATACATACCTCGGCCGCCACCGTGGCGATACTGCCGGAAGCCGATGAAATCGATTCGGTTGACGTCAACCCGGCCGACCTGAAAGTCGACACCTTCCGTGCCTCCGGCGCAGGTGGCCAGCACGTCAACAAGACCGACTCTGCCATCCGGCTGACGCACATCCCCACCGGCATCGTGGTGGAATGTCAGGACGAACGCTCGCAGCACAAGAACCGTGCACGCGCGATGTCACTGTTATCTGCCAAACTGCTGGACACACAACTGGACAAGCAAAAAGCCGAGGAAACCGAGGCACGTCGTTCACTGGTAGGCAGCGGTGACCGTTCCGAGCGCATTCGCACCTATAATTTCCCACAGGGACGCATGACCGACCACCGCGTCAACCTGACAGTCTACAAGCTGGATGATTTCATGGGTGGCGAACTGGACCTGGCAATCGAACCGCTCATCAATGAATACCAGGCCGACCAGCTGACTGCATTGAATGAACAGAACGGCTGAGCCGGCATCGATCAGGCAACTGCTCGAACAGGCAACCAGCCTGTTAACCACGGGTACCGCGCGACTGGATGCTGAAATACTACTGGCGCACACACTTGCCAGGGCACGCAGCCATCTGCGCGCATGGCCCGAAAAAGTCTTGTCTCCGGAACAGCAGGAAAAATTCCAGCAACTGCTGCAGGCTCGCATCCAGGGACAACCTGTCGCCTACCTCACCGGTCAGCGGGAGTTCTGGTCACTGCCTCTGGCGGTCACATCTGCCACACTGATTCCACGACCGGAGACGGAAACACTGGTCGCGCTGGCACTGGACCTGATCCCTGCAGACAGCACCGCGCAGATCGCCGACCTCGGCACCGGCAGTGGCGCCATCGCACTGGCCATTGCACACGAACGACGGCACTGCCATGTGCTCGCAACGGACATCTCGTCGGCTGCCATTGGCACTGCCACTGCCAACGCGCAACAACTGGGCATCAGTAATATTGAATTCCAGTGCGGTGACTGGTGTGAACCGCTGGTTGACCGGCAATATGATGTGATTGTAAGTAACCCGCCCTATATCAGGGATGCCGATCCACACCTGCAGAGCGGCGATGTCCGCTTTGAACCCCGCAGTGCACTGGCCGCCGGACCACAGGGCATGGATGACCTGATAAAAATTGCGCACTGCGCCCGACAACACCTGCGCGCAGACGGCTGGTTAATTATGGAACACGGCTATGACCAAAGTGACCAGGTCACACAACTGCTGGAGGGCTGCGGATTTCAGAACGTCACTGACCATCAGGATGACGCCGGGGTCAACCGGGTCATTATCGGCAAACGCTGAGTATTCAGACTTTCTGCAGAACACCTGTTCCTTCTACCCCCCCTCCCACCGGGACGCCTACAGGGATGTAGGCGGTAGAGCAACGCATGGAGCAGTTGCCGAGAGGGTTGGGGAGAGGGGGTAAAGAATATAATTTTAGTTAAAATAAGCCGTGCCATCTAAAGCGATTTAAAGCTGAATATGAGTGTAGATCCAGCGGTTTGATTTAATCCCCTCTCCCCGGCCCTCTCCCGGAGGGAGAGGGGGAAGAAACCTGGACAGACGAAATACTGTCAAGCCCTGTTCAATATCTGTCCCTTTTGAAAACCAGCCAAATGCTCTCTCTTCCATCAGCAAGGCCTGGATATTTCCACCCACAGCGTTACGATGGATGAGTGATCGAAAAACTCAAACACCGGTCAATCTGGCTTACCGAGCCAGTTCAGGATCCGAACTATGCGGAGTCCGCCGCGGAATTACTGCGTAACGTGCGGGGTGTACTGCACGTCAAGGTTGATAAATCCGATCACCTGCTGGTCAGCTACAACGTTCGGGAAATCACACTGCAGATCATCGAAGAACTGCTAACGGAATTTGGCTACAAGCTGCGCACCAGTTTATTTTGTCGGGCGATACGCACCCTGTGTTACTACATTGAAGACATTGAATGCACCAACAGCAAACATGATCAGGCAGACTGCACCCGTGATGCTTTCATTACCCGTTACCTGCGGCGCCCGCACGGCTGCCGCGATCATCGATCGGAATACCTGCGGCGCAACCTGTAACACCCTGCTCTATACACCCCGATGAACGACGCGCAGCTACTTCGCTACAGTCGCCAGATCATGTTGCCGCAGGTCGATATCGACGGGCAGGAACGACTGCTGGCTGCTCGTGCATTGATTATCGGTGCCGGCGGCCTTGGCTCTCCGGCCGCCATGTACCTTGCAGCAGCCGGTGTCGGGCACCTCGCGATTGCGGACCATGACAGCGTCGAACCGTCAAACCTGCAGCGACAGTTGTTGCATCACGACAAGGATATCGGTCGCAGCAAGGTCGCCTCGGCAGAAGACACCCTGACACTCATCAACCCCGACATCCGGGTCTCGCCGATTGCAAAGGCATTGCAGAACGAAGCGCTTGATGAGGAAGTCAGGCAGGCTGACGTGGTACTGGATTGCAGCGACAATTTTGCCACCCGTTTCGCCGTTAACCGGGCCTGCGTTGCACACCGAACACCGCTGGTATCCGGTGCCGCCATTCGCATGGAAGGACAGATCACGGTGTTCGACTCACGCCTGGAAAACAGTCCCTGTTACCACTGCCTCTACAAGGAAGGCGAAGAAACCGACCAGACGTGTACCGGAAACGGCGTGCTTTCACCGATTGTTGGCATCATCGGCTCGTTACAGGCTCTGGAGGCCATCAAGGTCATTCTATCGACGGGTGAAACACTCGCAGGCCGGCTGGTGATTTTTGACGGTTTCACACATGAATGGCGAACACTCAAGCTTACACAGGATCCTGACTGTGCAGTGTGCAACGGATAATGATTCAGGCTGACACGGCCACCGCAAAGCCCAGCCCGCGCAACGCCTGCTCACACTCGTTGCTGGCATCGTTAACAATCACCCTGGTTTCCGAAAATTCACGCCTGACCGGATATTCTTTTCGCAGCCGGTCAAAATAAGCCGGCTGTTCATCGGCCGGCAAGGCAAGCATGTCGCGCAACCGGGCATCGTCGGCACAAATGTCATAGCAACCCGACACAGCGGTGCGCAACTGCACCACGACAGAAACATCCTCTGTCTCACCAGGCTCAATCACGGCACCTTCGGGCAGGTTATCCGCAGCCCGCCACTGCCCGGGCTGCCCGAAATACTCACAGGCGGCCTGATAAATCATTTCTGTGCCGCGTAGTTTTCCATCGAGGCTGTAACCGGCAATATGCGGTGTCCCAAGGTCTACTCTTTCGAGCAGTTCCGTATTGATTGCCGGCTCACCTTCCCAGACATCCAGCACCACCGACAAGTCATTACGTTCTGCCAGCAGATTATTCAGTGCCCGGTTATCCGTGACAGCACCACGTGAGGTGTTAATGAACAGTGCATCCGGCTGCAGTTTCTGCATCTCCAGGGCATCGATAAGGTGGTGTGTCGGATACAGGCCATCGCGGATGTACGGCACATGCACGGTAATCACATCCGCCTGCAGCACTTCATCCAGCGAAACGAAATCGTCATGGCCGCCCTGTGCCTGCAGCGGCGGGTCATTAACCACACAGCGCATACCCAGCACAGCGAGCTTGCTGCGCACCCGCGAACCGACATTACCGCAGCCGATAATGCCAACGGTCTTGTCTTTCAGGTCGAAGTCCTTGCGTTGCGCCATCACCAGTAACGCAGCGACCACATATTCCGCAGCCGAGACTGCATTACACCCGGGCGCCGTCGCAAAACCAATACCCTGCTGTTGCAGATATGCCCGGTCTACATGATCAAAGCCGATGGTTGCCGAGCCGACAAAACGTACAGAGGAACCCTCCAGCAACCTCTGGTCAACAGCTGTTACCGAACGCACCAGCAGGATATCGGCATCACGCACCTGCTCCGGCTGCATACCACGCCCAGGCAGTAACGACACCTCACCCAGTGAAGCGAACGCCTGCTCTACGCAGGGGATGTTTTCATCGGCGATTATTTTCATCGGGGAAGGTAGTTTATCTTGAATGTAACAAGAGATGTAGGAGCGGACCTTGTCCGCGATGGTTTTTTAGGCCCCGCAATCGCGGACAAGGTCCGCTCCTACAAAAATATGCAATCAGCTATCCAGCAATTTCCTGAGCAACTCGTTGACCTGCTTTGGATTGGCCTTGCCCTGGGTAGCCTTCATCACCTGACCGACAAAAAAGCCGAACAGTTTTTCCTGACCACCGCGGTACTGCTCGATTTGCTTTGGGTTATTGTCCAGCACTTCCCTGATAATGCCCTCGATCGCAGATGAATCCGAAATTTGCTTCAGACCCTGCTGCTCGATGATCTCGTCCGCACTGCCTTCACCGTTCCACATCGCCTCGAACACCTGCTTGGCGATTTTTCCGGAAATCGTGCCATCCTCAATACGTTGCAACATGGCACCCAGTGCGGCAGCCGTTACCGGGCTGTCCTTAACCTCACAGTCACTCTTGTTGAGCGCACCGGATAGCTCACCCATAACCCAATTGGCGCTTAACTTGCCCTGGCCACCCGAGGCTTCTACCACCGCCTCAAAATAATCGGCCAGTTCACGTGAGGCCGTCAACACGCCTGCATCATAGTCCGACAGGCCATGTTCACTGACAAAACGGGCTTTCCTGGTATCCGGCAGTTCCGGCAAGGTGTTCCTGACTGCCTCGATAAAATCATCATCAATCTCAACCGGCAGTAAGTCCGGGTCCGGAAAGTAGCGATAATCATTCGCCTCTTCCTTGGAACGCATCGGACGGGTTTCATGCTTGTCCGGATCAAACAGGCGGGTTTCCTGCACCACCGTGCCACCCGACTCAATCAGCATAATCTGGCGTTCTACTTCCAGATTGATCGCCTGCTCGACAAAGCTAAAGCAGCTGATGTTCTTTATCTCGGCGCGTGTACCGAATTCTTCCTGACCGATCGGCCGCACCGACACATTGGCATCACAACGGAAAGAACCTTCCTGCATATTGCCGTCACTGATATCAAGATAACGGACCAGCGAATGAATCTTGCGCATGTAGGCCACTGCTTCCCTTGCCGAACGCAATTCCGGTTCGGAGACAATTTCCAGCAACGGAGTACCGGCACGATTCAGATCAATTCCGGTCATCCCCTGAAAACTTTCATGCAGCGACTTGCCGGCATCCTCTTCCAGATGTGCGCGAGTAATACCAATGCGTTTGGTTACTCCATCTTCCAGATCAATATCAAGATAACCGTCGTGAACAATCGGCAGCGCAAGCTGGCTGATTTGATAACCCTTGGGCAGATCTGGATAGAAATAGTTTTTACGGTCGAATACCGAGCGTTTGGCGACCGTGGAATGCGTCGCCAGTCCAAACTTCGCGGCCATGCGTACCACTTCCGCATTCAGCACCGGCAGTACCCCCGGCAGACCGAGGTCCACGGCGCACGCCTGTGTATTGGGTTCTGCACCGTAGGTGGTGGAAGCCCCGGAGAATATCTTGCTGGTGGTGGCGAGCTGGGTGTGAATCTCCAGCCCGATAACTGTTTCCCATTCCATGATCAAAATCCCTGCGGAGCATGCGTATGCCAGTCAGTTGCCTGCTGGTACTGATGCCCGACATTCAGCAGACGCCCTTCCTCAAAGTAGTTACCCACGACATGCAAACCAACCGGCAGGCCGTCCGAGAACCCGGCCGGAATCGACATCGCCGGTAAACCGGCAAGGTTCACTGCAATCGTGTAGATATCGGACAGGTACATACTGACCGGATCATCGGCTTTCTCGCCAAGCTTGAAGGCCACTGACGGGGCGGTCGGCCCCATAATGACATCCACCTGTTCAAAGGCACGCAGAAAATCATCGCGAATCAGCCGCCTCACCTTTTGCGCCTTTAAATAATAGGCATCGTAGTAGCCGGCGGAGAGCGCGTAGGCACCCACCAGAATACGGCGTTTGACTTCATCACCAAAGCCTTCGCCGCGTGAACGCGTGTACAGGTCTTCCAGGTCTTTGGGCTCGCTGGCGCGGTAACCAAAACGTACGCCATCAAAACGTGACAGGTTGGAAGAACACTCGGCCGGTGCAACGACATAATAGGCCGGCACCGAGAGGTGTGTATTCGGCAAGGTGATATCAACGATGGTCGCACCGAGCTTGCGGTATTCATCCAGCGCCGCTTCGATGGCGGCGGCAACACCCGCGTCCAGTCCTTCACCAAAGTATTCCTTTGGCAGGCCGATTTTCAAACCCTGCAGCGGTGCATTCAGACCGGCCATGTAATCATCAACCGGGCGGTCCACACTGGTAGAATCGCGTTCGTCAAAACCAGCCATGGCACCCAGCATGACAGCGGCATCTTCTGCCGAGCGGGTAAATGCACCGCCCTGGTCAAGGCTGGAAGCAAAGGCAATCATGCCGTAGCGCGATACCCGGCCATAGGTCGGTTTGATGCCGGTAATGCCACACAGGGCCGCCGGCTGGCGAATGGAACCGCCGGTATCCGTGCCGGTGCTTGCCGGCACCAGCCGTGCAGCAACCGCTGCCGCCGAACCACCGGAGGACCCGCCGGGCACCGTTGTTGCATCCCAGGGGTTTTTCACCGGCCCGTAAAAGCTGGTTTCATTGGATGAACCCATGGCGAATTCATCCATGTTGGTCTTGCCAACCATCACCGCACCGGCTTCAAGCAGTTTCTGCGTAACGGTTGCATCATACGGTGCGATAAAGTTATCCAGCATCCGGGAACCGCAACTGGTCTTCACGCCACGGGTACAGAATATGTCCTTGTGTGCAAACGGAATGCCGGTCAGCGGCCCGGCCTTGCCCGCCTTGATACGCGCATCGGCCGCCTGCGCTGCGGCCAGTGCCTGCTGGTCAACTACCGTTACAAAGCTGTTGAGTTCAGCATCATATTTGCTGATCCGCTCCAGACAGGCACGCGTCAGTTCTTCACTGGAAAGGCTGCCTTTCTGTAAATCTGCTGATAATTCAACGAGGGTTTTCTGATGCATAGGTGTTTAAGTCCGGTTCAGTCAATTCAGCTGGCCGGGTTCCCGGGGGCGTTATAGCAAGTCCGGCCATGGTCATTACGCCGTGTGTTGTTATTCAATCACCTGCGGCACAAGATAAAGTCCGGATTCAATCTCCGGCGCAACTTGCTGGAAGTTATCGCGATTATTTGTTTCAGTCACCGCATCCACACGCAAACGCTGGGTCGCCTCCAGCGGGTGGGCCAACGGCTCCACACCGGTCGTATCGACCACATTCAGTTGCTCAACGAATGCCAGGATATCCGACAGGTTACGGGAATACTCCGGTATATCATCCGCATTAATACCGAGCCTTGCCAGGTGGGCAATTTTCTTAATCTCAGAAGCATCAAGCGCCATGGTGACCCCGTAGTCAGTTGATCGCGTTAAAAACAGGGGCGCAAAGGTAGCACAATCGATAATGAAGGACATCTCCGCATTCCGGGGCCGCCGCATTCCCCCGCGACGATTTCCGGCGTATTCCCTTGCTCCAAACGCCCCTCGTTGTTAGATTACCCGCTTCCTTTTTGACCGACCCTCACGGATCTGTATTGAATGTTCATTAAAAGCCTGTTCGGGATGTTTTCCAACGACCTGTCCATTGATTTGGGCACTGCTAACACACTGATTTATGTGCGTGGACAAGGCATTGTGCTGAACGAGCCGTCGGTGGTGGCAATTCGCCAGGACCGCGGACCGGGCGGCCCCAAGAGCATTGCAGCCGTCGGCACCGAAGCCAAGCTGATGCTGGGACGAACCCCCGGTAATATCACGGCCATCCGTCCCCTGAAAGACGGCGTCATCGCCGACTTCACCATTACGGAAAAAATGCTGCAGCATTTTATACATAAGGTACACGAGGCGCGTTTTTTCAAGCCCAGCCCGCGGGTGCTGATCTGCGTACCCTGCGGCTCCACCCAGGTGGAACGCCGCGCCATTCGCGAATCGGCCGCCGGCGCAGGTGCCCGCGAGGTCTATCTAATAGAAGAACCCATGGCCGCGGCGATTGGTGCCGGCATGCCGGTGGACGAGGCACGCGGCTCCATGGTGCTGGATATCGGTGGCGGCACTTCAGAAGTCGCCGTTATCTCATTAAACGGTATTGTTTATTCCTCATCTGTACGCATAGGCGGCGACCGCTTTGATGATGCCATCATCAATTATGTACGGCGCAACTACGGCACGCTGATCGGTGAGGCGACGGCAGAACGCATCAAGCACGCCATCGGTTCAGCCTACCCCGGCAACGAGGTGGTCGAACTCGAGGTCAAGGGTCGCAACCTGTCCCAGGGCATTCCGCGCAGCTTCACACTGAACAGCAATGAAATCCTTGAAGCACTGCAGGAGCCGCTGGCCGGCATCGTCGGCGCAGTCAAGACGGCGCTGGAACAAACGCCGCCGGAACTCGGGGCCGATGTCGCCGAGCGCGGCATTGTGCTGACCGGTGGTGGTGCCCTGCTGCGGGACATCGACAAGTTACTGATGGAAGAAACCGGTCTGCCGGTTGTGGTTGCCGATGACCCGCTCACCTGTGTGGCACGCGGTGGTGGTCGCGCGCTGGAATTGTTTGACGAGCGCGGCGGTGACGTTTTCACAGTCGAATAAAAATCAACAGGCCGTTTACGCTAGACTATGCCCTGCCAGGGGCAGCACGCCTGCCTGATTAACACCACAGCACCACGGGGTTCCCGATCAAGCTCATTTTTACACAAGGTCCGTCCATCACGACACGCCTGATCGTGCTGGTCGCCTTTTCTGCAGTACTCATGGTGATGGACCACAAGTACAAAAGCCTGGAGTCCGTGCGCGATACCCTGTCAGTGCTTGTCTATCCGATACAACTGAGTGTCGAACTCCCCCGCTCCATCTCTGACTGGTTCAGCGAGTCTCTGGCAACACGCCGCGAACTGCAGGAAGAGGTTGATAGCCTGCGCACCCAGCAAATCATACAAAAGACGCAGATGCAGAAGCTGGCAGCGCTGGAAGTGGAAAACATTCGCTTGCGGGAGCTGCTGGATTCGTCTTTTGAAATCGGCGAAAGAGTGCTGGTTGCTGAACTGATGTCTGTCAACCTTGACCCCTACAAGCACCAGATTGTCATCAACCGGGGAGAGTTACATAACGTCTATCCCGGCCAGCCACTGCTCGACGCCAACGGCGTCATGGGGCAAATCGTTCATGCCGGACCGTATACCTCTACCGCCATCCTGATCACTGATACCTCGCACGCCATCCCGATACAGGTGAACCGCAATGGCCTGCGCTCGATTGCGCTGGGCAGTGGCGCCATTAACCGACTGGATCTTCCCTATATACCCAACAGCGCGGACATCAAACCCGGTGACCTGCTGACAACATCCGGGCTTGGCGGACGCTTCCCTCCCGGTTACCCGGTCGCCACCGTGGAAACGGTCGAACACGACCCGGGCAACGCCTTTGCCAAGGTGATTGCCACGCCGCTTGCGCATCTGAATAGCAGCCGCGAAGTACTGCTGGTGTGGCTGAATACGGCAGCCACAGTGGAATCAACCGACAACATTCCCGTTGAGGAACTGATTGATGATACCGAAACACCAGACAGCAGTGCCGGGGAAGCCGGCGACAACAGTAATCCCGCAACCGATACAGCGGCGGACACACAATGATTACCGGCAAACGTCACGGTGGCAGTGTCATTCTGCTGACGTTTATTGCCGCGCTGCTGCTGACAGTCATGCCCCTGCCCGACTGGGCCCGTTACCTGCGTCCGGACTGGGTTGGCCTGGTACTGATTTACTGGTGCATGGCCCTGCCAGACCGGGTCGGCGTCACTACCGGCTGGTTTATGGGGCTGCTGGTCGATCTGCTGACAGGTACCGTGCTCGGACAGCACGCCTTGTCGCTCACGGTGGTCGCCTACCTGACACTCAAGTTTCACCAGCGGCTGCGGCTGTTCCCGGTGATGCAACAGGCACTGACAATACTGGTGCTGCTGATCCTGCACCAGTTACTGGCATTATGGATCAGTCGCATCATCGGCCGACCTTCCGCGCCCTGGTATTTCTGGATGCCTTCACTACTGGGCATGCTGATCTGGCCACTGGTCTATTCCACGCTGCGCGGCATGCGTCGCGGCTTCCGGGTTAGCTAGGCATTAGTGCATGCTGGGCCAGGTACACCTTAAAGACCACCTCTTCGAGTCCCGTCTCATCACGAACCGGGCCATCCTGTTACTGATCATCGGTGGGCTGCTGTTATCCGTGCTGCTGGTCCGCCTGCTGTACCTGCAGGTGGTTTCACATGAGCACTTCACCACGCTCTCGGAAGACAACCGTGTAAAACTGCAGCCGCTGCCTCCCAACCGCGGACTGATCTATGACCGCAACGGCATCCTGCTGGCCGAGAACCTGCCCTCCTACCGCCTGGAGATCACGCCCGAAGAGGTTGATGACATGGGCGCTACCCTGAGCGCGCTGGAAAACATTATTGAAATTCGCGACATTGACCGCAGCCGCTTTGAGAAACTGCTGGCACGTAAACCACGCTTTGAAGCCATCCCGCTGCGCTTTCACATGGGCGACGAAGAGGTTGCACGTTTTTCTGTTAACCGCCATCGCTTCCCCGGCGTTGATATCACTGCCGGTCTTGCACGGCATTATCCGCAAGGCCCGCTTGCAGTGCATGCGCTCGGCTACGTCGGTCGTATTGATGAAAAGGCGCTCAAGGTACTCGACAGCTCCAATTACCGCGGTACCTCGCATGTTGGCAAAAACGGTATCGAGAAGACCTACGAGGAACTGCTGCACGGCAAGGTCGGCCTGCAGCAGGTTGAAACCACCGCACAGGGACGCATCATCAGGGTACTCAGCCGTACCCCGCCGGTTTCTGGCAGCAACCTCTACCTGACCCTTGATTCGCATGTACAACAGGTAGCAGAGGAAGCTTTTGGTGATTTCTCGGGATCCGCCATCGCCATTGACCCGAACAACGGTGACATTCTCGCCTTCGTCAGCCTGCCCACCTACGACCCGAACCCGTTTGTAAACGGCATTGATTATGACGACTACGCCGCGCTGAGAAATAATGACAAGGAACCCCTGTTCAATCGCGCCCTGCGCGGGCAATACCCGCCAGGCTCCACGGTAAAACCGTTTATGGGACTCGCCGGCCTGGAGACGGGCGTCAGCAACGAAAATTCCAGGACCTATTGCCCGGGCTTTTACATGTTGGCCGGCAAGGACCGCAAATACCGCGACTGGAAACGCAGCGGTCACGGCACCGTAGATCTGAACATCGCAATCACCCAGTCCTGTGACGTTTACTTCTACGACCTCGCCCAGTCCATGGGCATTGACCGTATTCATGACTACCTGCAGCACTTCGGTTTTGGCAGGGCATCGGGCATCGACATCCAGGGGGAACTCCCGGGACTGTTACCCTCGAAGGAATGGAAACGCAGCCGGCGCAATCAGCCCTGGTTCCCGGGTGAGACCATCATCACCGGTATTGGCCAGGGTTTCTTTCTGGTGACACCGATTCAACTCGCCACTGCGACCGCAGCACTCGCAAACGGCGGGCACATGCTGCAACCACAAATCGTGCATGCCGAACAGGAAGCAGAAACTGATGACCTGCTACCGCATCAGCCACAAAGACTCGAGACAATAACAATCAATGACCAGCAGCACTGGGACCATGTGATCGCTGCCATGGTCGACGTGGTCCACAGTGCACGTGGTACTGCCAGGGGAATCGGCAAGGACAGCCCCTACACGATTGCCGGCAAAACCGGCACAGCACAGGTATTCGGCCTGAAGCAAGAAGAAAAGTACGACGCTGAAACCATCGCCGAGAAACTCCGCGACCATGCCCTGTTCATTGCCTTTGCACCGGTTGATGAACCTAAAATTGCGGTTGCCATCATTGTCGAGAACGGCGGCGGTGGCGGCTCGGTTGCCGCACCAATTGCCCGCGCCATCATGGATGCCTACCTGGGGAAACCATCATCATGAGTATTACCATCTCCCCGCACCGCGAGGATGCCAGTCAGCACGGCTGGCAATACCGCCTGCATGTGGATGCACCGCTGCTGTTTAGCCTGATAGCCGTTTCCATACTCGGGCTGATTGTGCTTTACAGTGCCGGCGGTGGCGATATAGAGCTGGTAGAACGCCAACTGGTTCGCCTTGGCATTGCCTATACCAGCATGCTGGTCGTCGCGCAGTTACCACCACGGTTGCTACAGCGTCTCACACCGTGGCTGTTTATCACGGGTATCCTGTTTTTGCTGGCGGTACTCGTCGGCGGTGATGTCAGTGGTGGTGCACAACGCTGGCTGAACCTTTACATCGTACGTTTTCAGCCGTCTGAAATGATGAAACTGGCAGTACCCATGATGGTCGCGTGGTACCTCGCCGACACCCGCCTGCCACCAAACCGCTGGAAGTTGCTGGCATCAGCCACCCTGATCGCGGTGCCCATGCTGATGATCGCCAAGCAACCGGACCTCGGTACCGCACTGCTGATCGCCAGTGCCGGGGTGTTCGTGGTGTTCCTCGCCGGCCTGCAATGGCGCCTGCTGGCCTTTTTTAGTGTGCTGGTTACCGCGGCCGCACCCCTTATATGGCACTTCATGCATGACTATCAACGCCAGCGTGTAATAACCATGCTGAACCCCGAAAGTGATCCGCTGGGCTCCGGTTATCACATCATCCAGTCAAAAATTGCCATTGGTTCCGGCGGTCTGTTCGGCAAGGGCTGGTTGAATGGCACACAATCGCAGCTGGATTTTCTGCCGGAACGATCAACCGATTTCATTTTTGCCGTGCTCGGCGAGGAATTTGGCTTCTTCGGCATTCTTCTGCTGTTCACCTTTTACAGCATCATCGTGATACGCGGCATCATGATCTCTATTCAGGCACAGGATACCTTTACCCGGCTGCTTGCCGGCAGTCTGTCGATGACTTTCTGCGTGTATTTTATTGTCAACACCGGCATGGTAACCGGCCTGCTGCCGGTCGTCGGTTTGCCGTTACCAATGATCAGCTACGGCGGCACATCAATTGTCACGCTAATGGCCGGATTTGGCATCCTGATGTCGATACAAACTCACCGTAAATTACTCCCTACCTGATGGCACATTCGATGCTAGAATGTGCCGGCAACCTGAACAAAGGAAACCGGTAAATGCACTTGCAGGCTTTAAAAAAAGGACTTTTCCGCACTTTCTTGCTGGCAGCGCTGACAACCATTACAACGGTTGCAGCCGGTAACTACAGCGAACAACCACAGGTACAGGTATTTATCGATCGCATGGTCAGCGAGCATAATTTTGACCGGGACGAACTGGTTGCCGTACTTGGCAAGGCGGAACGCCGTGAGGACATTCTGGAACTGATGCGCAAACCGGCCGAGAAAAGGCTGCGCTGGTTTGAGTACCGCAAAATATTCCTGACACAAAGTCGCATTGACGGCGGCGTAACCTTCTGGAAAGAAAATGCAGACCTTCTGAAGAAGGCTTCCGAAGCGTTCGGCGTCGACCCGCAGATCATCGTTGCAATCATTGGTGTTGAAACCCGCTACGGCAGCAACACCGGCAGGCACCGGGTGCTGGATGCACTGGCCACCCTGGGTTTCGATTATCCGCCGCGCAGCGAATTTTTCACCAACGAACTGGAACAATACCTGATATTGGCACGCGAGGAAGACATCGACGTGCTCACCACTACCGGTTCCTATGCCGGCGCCATGGGTTACGGCCAGTTCATTCCGAGCAGTTATCGCAATTATGCCGTTGATTTTGACGGCGACGGCAAACGCGACCTGTGGACCAACAAGGCCGACATCATAGGCAGTGTGGCCAACTATTTTCATGTGCACGGCTGGACGACCGGCACGCTGGTGGCCACCCTCGCAAATGTGGAAGGCGATGATTTTCTGACCGTACTCGAGCTTGGTTACAAACCCAATACCGTACTTGACGCCATGCGCCATGACGGCGTTACCCCGCGCACACCGCTGCCGGATGAACTGCTCGCCGCCCTGATTGCCTTTGAGCAGGAAAATGGTCCGGAATACTGGCTGGGCTTCAACAATTTCTATGTGATTACGCGCTACAATCACAGCCCGTTGTACGCCATGGCCGTCTACCAGCTAAGCGAGGAGATCCGTGATGCCTATGAAGCGAGCCGCCACGACAATGACTGAATCAGCCGGTTACCGGGCCGTGGGCCTGCGCCTGGCAGGCATATTTTTCATTGCCGCCTGTGTGACCGCCTGTGCCAGCAAGGGCCTGCTGGAACCATCTGATGATGCGCCGTCACAGCCCCGTGATGTCAGCAACATTCCCAACGCTGTCCCCAAACACGAACCGCTCAGTCGCTATGGCAATCCGGCTTCCTACATGGTCTACGGAAAGCGTTACTACACCCTGCCTTCAAGCAAGGGTTACCGGGAAGTTGGTCTGGCCTCATGGTATGGGACAAAATTTCATGGTAAACGCACTTCCAGCGGCGAACCCTACGACCTTTATGGCATGACGGCAGCACACAAAACACTGCCGCTACCCACCTATGTAGAAGTCACCAACCTCGACAACAACCGTTCCGTTATTGTAAAAGTTAATGATCGTGGCCCGTTTCACGAGGAGCGCCTGATTGACCTGTCCTACACTGCTGCTGTCAAACTCGGTGTCGTCGGGAATGGCACCGGCAAGGTCGAGGTGCGCGCCATTGATTCCGGAACTCCGGTTACGGCGACTGGAACAGTACCCGCTATTGCACCTGTTGCCGCACAACCGGTCAGCTTTCCGGAAGGAACTGTCATGTATCTGCAGATTGGTGCTTTCTCCAGCAGGGAGAATGCCGAACGCCTGCAGGAAAAAATCCAGGCCCGGGAGGATATAAAAGCGGTCAGGGTTGTCGAAGCTCCGGGAGAGAATGGAACCTTTTACAAGGTGCAGGTGGGCCCGTTATCCGGTAGTGCGGAAATCAACCAGACCACCACCTCACTCGAATCAATGGGCATCAACGAGAGCCACCCGATTCTGCAGTAACACGAATACGGCCGTTGCAAAGTGGCCGCCACATACGGACAATGCACACAGCTTTTAATCTGCCTTACCCAACAGGATGAATATGCGTAACATATTGATTTATATATTATTTATTGTAGCTCATTTGTTCGCGGCCGGCACACTTGCGGCTTCACTGCCGATCCCGAAGCCACCCTCTACCGGCGCCAAATCATTCATTATTCAGGACTTTGAGAGCGGTCACATCCTCGCCGAAAAAAATGCTGACCAGCCGGTCGAACCGGCCAGCATTACCAAATTGATGACAGCTTATGTGGTCTTTAATGAGCTGCAGGCGGGAAATATCACTCTGGACGATATGGTTACCATCAGCGAAAAGGCGTGGCGCACACCGGGCTCGCGTATGTTCGTTGAGGTCAATAAACAGGTCTCGGTGGAAGATCTGCTGCAGGGCATGATTGTCCAGTCAGGTAACGACGCCACCATGGCACTGGCCGAACACATTGCCGGCAGTGAAGAGACTTTTGCCGCACTGATGAACCGACATGCAGAAGAAATCGGCATGACCGGCAGTCACTTCATGAACACGACCGGCCTGCCGGATGAAAATCACTATATGACCGCGAAAGACATCGCGCTGCTGGCAACGCTACTGATTGAAAAATATCCCGAGTACTACAAATGGTATTCACAGAAAGAATTCACCTTCAATGAAATTACCCAGTACAACCGCAACAAACTGTTGTGGCGCGACGACAGTGTCGATGGCCTGAAAACCGGCTTTACGGATTCTGCCGGCTACTGCCTGGTGACATCGGCAAAGAAGGACGGCATGCGATTAATCACCGTGGTTCTGGGTACCAGCAGTGCCAATGTGCGTGTTGACGCCAGTCAGGCGTTACTGAACTATGGTTTCCGTTTCTTTGAAACCCACAAACTCTATGACGCCGGCACCCAACTCGCCGCATCGCGCATCTGGAAAGGCAGCACGGAGACTGTTCCACTGGGTCTTGACCAGGCGCTCTATGTCACGATACCGCGCGGCCAGTACAAATCACTGGATGCATCCATGAGCATTGATCAGCGCATCACGGCACCGGTTGATGAAGGTCAGGCGCTTGGCTCAGTACAGGTCAAGCTGAGCGATGAACTGGTCGCCAGCCAGCCACTGGTAAGCCTGCAGACAATCGGTGAGGGTTCGTTCTGGCAGCGCATCGCGGATGAAGCCCTGCTGTATTTAGAATAAGCACGACCCCTGCCATGTCAATTGCCTACCTGAACGGCACCTTTCTCCCATTGGAAGATGCCTGCGTGCCCGTCATGGATCGCGGCTTCCTGTTTGGTGACGGTGTCTACGAAGTCATCCCCGTGTATGCCGGCAAACTGTTCCGGCTGGCTCATCACCTGAAACGACTGCGCAACAGCCTTGAGGCTGTACACATCGAACACCCGCTGTCCGATGATGACTGGGAAACCATGCTCAATGAACTGGTGAGCCGCAATAAAGAACCTGACCAGGCTATCTACCTGCAGGTAACACGCGGCGTCGCGGAGAAGCGTGATCACGCTTTTCCGCCTGACTGCAAACCAACACTGTTTGCCATGAGCACACCGATGGCCCCGTCTGCGGATATTGATAGCATCACCGGTACCAAGGCAATTACATTGCCGGATATCCGCTGGAAACTTTGCAACATCAAGGCCATCACCCTGCTGCCGAATGTCGTGCTGCGCCAGCAGGCAATTGATGCAGACGCAGCAGAAGCAATTCTAATCAAGGATGGTTACGCCGTCGAAGGTGCTGCCAGCAATGTTTTCATCGTCAAAAACGGCTTGCTGATTACACCACCCAACGGCCCCACACTGCTGCCCGGCATTACCCGCGATCTTGTGATCGAACTCGCTGCCAATCACGCCATACCGTTTCGTGAAGCCGACATCACAGAGGCAGACCTGTTCAGCGCCGACGAAATCTGGTTGACCAGTTCTACCCGGGAGATATCACCGGTCACCCTGCTGGATGACACAGTCATCAGCGCCGGCAAACCCGGGCCTCTCTGGAAGCAGATGATCAGCCTGTACCAGGATTGCAAAACAGCCATTCGTCGCGGTGAAACCGGCTGAAGACCATCATTCATCTTGATAACCGGGCTCCGTGAGTCGCATAATCATCATCACAACCGACACAGGGAGACTGTAATGTCCGGCATTCTCGACAATCTGAAATCATTCTTCCAGACCCGCACTGTAAAGGAACAGAACCGGCCTTTTCTTGAGGCCGCCATGGCCGCCTGCGCCATGGTCTCTGCATCAGAGGGCGAGGTATCTTTTGCGGACAGGATACGGGTTGACCAGATCATGGAAACCCTCACGCAGCTGAAAGTTTTCAACCCGCAAGAAGGCGTCGACCTGTTTAATCACTATACGGCGCTAATCCTGGCCTCACCGAAAAAAGGTAGAGAGGCGGCACTGGCGACCATCAGAAGTATTACATCAGATATCGAGACCGCTGAACTGCTGATCGACCTGTGCCTGGCTGTAAGCCTGAGCGACGGCGTGACCAGCCTGGTTGAACACATAGAGATAGTGTCACTGTGCGGGCTTATCGGTGTTGACCCTGAAAAGATCGGTCTTGATACCGAACAGGTACTGGCACGTTTCATTGCAGCCAGCTGATACTGGTGCTTCTGTAACCGCCTGCTACAGGCTATTTTTATGCAACAGACCGGAAAACCGCCAATGACTAAAAAAGTAACCCTGAACTATGACTTCCTGGCCGTCTCTATCTTTGCCTTCCTTGCCTCCTGTGGGTACAACGTTTATCAAAATTTTCAGTTTCAGGAGCTGTTTGCAGAGCATGTTGACCTGCAGTGGACAGCCCAGAATGCGGAAGCTGACCTCGTTTATGTACGGAACCAGCTGGAATCCTGCAAAACCGGACCCGAAACCGGTATCTAGTTGTGCCGGAAGCTGCCAGCTGTGTCCCTCAATCCACCCGTGTGCCTGCCGCTATACAGGGAATAGACTTGCGGGAGTATTTCAATGCATATCGTTCTTGGTGTCCTGTCAGCCGCGGCAGGACTTATCTGGGCACTGGTGGCACTACAGCGGTCCGGGTTTGATCCGGCTTCCCTGAATCCATTCCTCTGGCTACGTCGCTCGCAATGGCGCAGCAAGTATGGCACCCGGCCAATATTCAATCTTGAAGACCCGATGGATGTTGCGGCAGTCCTTATACTGGGAACAGCCAAGTGTGAAGGAGAAATCAGCAGTCAACAGAAACAGGCGGTGCAGACGATTTTCGAAACCGAATTCAGGCTCGAACGGAACACCGCAGCCGACCTGCTGGTTGCCAGCTCTCATTTGATGCGAGACGAAATTTATCTGGTTGACAATCTGGATAAAATACTTGAGAAAAGCTGTCGCCGGTTTACCGCGGAGCAGGCACGTTCACTGTTATCCCTGATGCAAAGAGTCGGTGCGATAGAATCGGGAATTAATGAAGAGCAGCGCAAGCTTATTCTTGCGACAGAGAAATACTTCGAGAAACTGTACGCAAGACAGGGCAAGTGGCATACCGGTACAACCGGCTAGGGCAGGGCCATACCCGATAATATTTCGCCCTGACTGTCGACCAGATACACCGCGCTGCCATCTGCACATGTTTCAAGCTTCAGACGTACATCCACCGCTGATGGCTGCATGGACAACCCTTCATACCTGACCAGTATAGCCAACGCCTTGCCGCTGGCTGCGGCATTCTGCAGACGCTTGTCCATGAGTTCGGTATTGCAATTCGGCCAGGCAAGCACAACGCTGCAATTGCCTGACTGCAGCATGGATTCCGCTGTCCACAAGGCGCTGCGACCGGGATGGGGATTTACCTGCAGCACCTTGACCGGGTCCACCCCGGTATCTGTAAACAGGCGGGCACGTGCCTGACAGGGCGGCGCCACCATCGCAATCCACCGTCCTTGTCTGCTAAAGCGCGCCAATGCCGGCATCAGCAGCGACATGAAGTCGACATAATCACCCGGTACGATAATTTCGACCAGCCCGCTTTTTGGCCAGCCGCCACAGGGTAACAGCTCATCCAGCCCGTCGACACCCGCCGGCACCACCAGTGATGTTGCAGACGCTGCTTTTCTTTCCCAGGCATTCAGATTATGTAATTTTCCGGTCGATTTCATTAGCTGATCTCCTTGCGCACTATGCCAACTGCCAGGCCTTCAATATCCAGCGTCTGTTCTCGCAGATCTACGCGGATGGGTTCGTAGTTCTGGTTCTCCGGCATCAGTCGCACGATAGAGCCACGCTGCCGGAACCGTTTTACCGTCACCTCATCATCGAGTCGCGCCACAACGACCTGGCCGTTCTCGACGTGGGGCGTGTGGTGTACCGCCAGCAGGTCACCATCGTGTATACCTATATCCTTCATACTGTCGCCCTTGACGCGCAGCAGGTAATCAGCACGCGGATGAAATGTATCCGCTTCAATCTGGCAGTAATCCTCAATATTCTGCTCCGCCAGGATGGGCTCACCGGCCGCAACACGTCCGACCACCGGCAAGCCATAGTCCTCTTCTTCATCCAGGAGGCGAATTCCACGTGATGAACCCGAAATGATCTCGATCATTCCCTTGCGTTCCAGGGCACGGAGATGATCTTCCGCGGCATTCGGAGAACGAAAGCCAAGCGTTTCGGCGATTTCAGCACGTGTGGGTGGGCAGCCCTCTTCGGTAATATAACTGCGAATCAGTTCGAGGATTTCGGCTTGCCGTGCGGTCAGTGTGTTTTGGGTCATGGTTAACTACTGGTTATCTATACAGTGACTGTGATTATATACAGTAAGCAGACCGTTGCAAGGGTATTTACATCTTATTGTATTAATTCAATATTTTATATTTTTAGGGTCGCGCACAGGCAAAACGCCTGTCTACAGACGCACGAAATCATCCAGGGTCCGTACCCGGCTCCCATGTAACCCATCGTTAAAATGACTTATCATAGGCGCCACACCAAATAGACCAGACCGACTACTCACCATGCCCTCCCCTGTTTCAAAAGCCCGCCATACCGTTGCTGTGCGCATAGGCAATGTTGTGATCGGCGGCAATGCTCCGATTGTTGTGCAATCGATGACAAATACCGATACAGCGGATAT
>DAOVVG010000071.1 GCA_030632175.1 Gammaproteobacteria bacterium | reverse complement strand
GTCGGTGGAATCGGGTTCCAGAACGCTGAAGGATGCGCTCAATGAGGCCATGCGTGACTGGGTGACCAATATTGATAATACGTTCTACATTATCGGCACAGTTGCAGGTCCGCATCCCTATCCGGCCATGGTCCGTGATTTTCAGACCATAATAGGCCGGGAAGCACGACAGCAGATTATGGCGCAGGAAGGGCGTCTTCCGGATGCACTGGTTGCCTGTGTGGGTGGTGGTTCCAATGCTATTGGTTTGTTCCATCCGTTTATCGAAGACCGGGATGTAGCCATGTATGGTGTCGAGGGCGGCGGCGATGGCGTTGAGACCGGCCGACATGCAGCGCCCCTGTGCGCCGGCAGTCCGGGTGTGCTGCATGGCAACCGTACTTACCTGATGGAAGACAGCGATGGCCAGATTATCGAAACACATTCAATCTCGGCAGGGCTCGACTATCCGGGTGTCGGACCGGAACATGCCTGGCTGAAAGACACCGGTCGTGCCACCTATGTTGCGGTCACAGATACGGAGGCAATGACTGCATTTCATGAGCTGACCCGAAAAGAAGGCATTATGCCTGCGCTGGAATCCAGTCATGCGCTGGCATACACAGCAAAGCTTGCTGCCGGGATGAAAAAAGATCAGATTGTAATCGTGAATCTGTCTGGCCGGGGTGACAAGGATGTACATACGATTGCTGCGCTGGAAGGAATCGAGGTATGAGCCGGATCCAGGCACGTTTCACGGAACTGAAGTCACGGCAACGCAAGGCGTTGATACCGTTTGTCACCGCAGGTGATCCACAACCTGACGTTACCGTCCCCTTGCTACATGCCATGGTGGCCGCGGGTGCGGATTTACTGGAAATCGGAGTGCCGTTTTCCGATCCCATGGCCGATGGGCCGGTCATTCAGGCAGCCTGCGAGCGCGCCCTTAAACATAACGTTACCCTGCATCAGGTGCTTGATATGGTGCATGAGTTTCGGCAGCAGGACGCATCGACGCCGGTTATACTGATGGGCTACCTTAACCCTATCGAAGTCTGGGGTTACAGCGAATTTGCCAGTGCGGCCGCTGCGGCCGGGGTCGATGGAATACTGACTGTTGATTTGCCACCGGAAGAGGCGGAAGAGTTTATCGCTGCCATGAAGGCTGTGGATATCGATTCCATCTTTCTGCTGGCGCCCACCAGCAATGAATCACGGATGCGCAAGGTCAGTGAGGTGGCCAGCGGGTTTATCTATTATGTGTCGTTCAAGGGCGTGACCGGGGCAAACAGTCTTGATGTGTCCTCGGTTTCAAGTAAACTCAATGAGTTACGAAAATATACCGAGCTGCCTGTCGGAGTGGGTTTTGGTATCCGTGATGGTGAGTCTGCTGCCCAGGTTGCGGGCATTGCTGATGCGGTCATTGTCGGAAGCGTTCTGGTCGGGCAACTGGCCGGGCTTGCAGGTCAGCCCGATCAGATTCCGTCTACGCTGGCGGCAACTGTGGCTGAACTGCGATCAGCCATTGATCAATCGGTCTAACGACAGGGTTTCTGTCACAATAGATGAGCAGGTACAATCAATAGCATGAGCTGGTTTAGCAAACTTGTCCCTTCCAAGATTCGTACGGTCGGTGGTAACAAACGTACCGTACCAGAGGGTTTATGGATCAAATGCGACAGCTGTGCTGCGGTGCTGTACCGTTCCGAGCTGGAAAGAAATTTTGATGTTTGCCCGAAATGCAGTCACCACATGCGTATCGGCGCACGTCTGCGATTGCAGATGTTTCTCGATGATGGTTCACAGAAAGAGCTTGATGCCGGCCTGGAACCGGTTGATGTGCTCAAGTTCAAGGATAGCAAGAAATACCGTGACCGGCTGAATACGGCACAGAAAGTAACCGGCGAGAAAGATGCGCTGGTATCCATGCAGGGCACTTTGCTGGGATTGCCGGTAGTGGCGATGGCCTTCGAATTCAGATTTATGGGTGGCTCCATGGGGGCAGTTGTTGGCGAGCGTTTCGTACGTGCGGCCGAGCTTTGCCTGAAGAACAGATGGCCGTTGATTTGTTTCTCTGCCAGTGGCGGAGCACGTATGCAAGAGGCGCTGTTTTCCCTGATGCAGATGGCCAAGACCAGTGCTACCCTGGCAAAATTGTCCGGGGCAGGTGTGCCTTATATCTCTGTACTCACTGACCCGACAATGGGCGGGGTATCTGCCAGTTTCGCCATGCTGGGTGATCTTAATATTGCCGAACCCCGCGCGCTGATTGGATTTGCGGGTCCGCGTGTTATTGAGCAGACTGTCCGTGAAACTCTCCCCGAGGGATTCCAGCGCAGTGAATTTCTGCTGGAACACGGTGCCATTGACATGATTGTTGATCGTCGGGAAATGAGCGAGAAAATAGGCAGTCTGCTTGCCATGTTGACGAATCAGCCATCAACGGCAACCGGAGACTGAAGATTCGGCGATTGTCGTGCACGTAACATCGCCTACAGGGTGTCCACTCTGACCAGCTACGGACTACCTTTGCCGGTTTTTCCTTATGCCACGTTTTAATACCCTCGCTGACTGGCTGGCCTGGCAGGAGACCCTGCACCCTCAAAAAATCGACCTTGGACTGGAACGTGTAGCGACCGTTGCAGAACGTCTGCAGTTGCTGCAGCCGGATTTTACTGTCGTCACTGTTGCTGGAACCAATGGCAAGGGTTCAAGTGTTGCGATGCTGGAGTCTGTTTTACTTGCTGCCGATTATCGAACCGGCTGCTATACCTCGCCACACCTGCATCGTTATAACGAACGGATACGTATTGGCGGACAGGAAGTCGATGATGCGTCTCTGTGTTCGGCGTTTGCGGATGTAGACGAGGCGCGCGGTTCTGTCAGCCTGTCTTACTTTGAGTTCGGCACGCTGGCAGCGCTACTGCTGTTCAGCCGTGCGTCACTGGATGTTGCAGTGCTGGAAGTCGGGTTGGGTGGTCGACTGGATGCCGTTAATGTTCTGGATAGCGATGTTGCATTGATCACCTCAATCGATATCGATCACAGCGCCTGGCTGGGTATAGATCGCGAGACGATCGGGCGGGAAAAGGCCGGTATCTTACGCGCTGGTCGCCCGGCAGTTTGCTCTGACGCAAATCCCCCTCACAGCATTGAAAACAGGGCACGTGAGCTGGGTGCACACTGGTTTTGCCTGGGCGCGCAATTCAGCTACCGGTCAACCGCAACCACCTGGAGCTGGCAGGGCACAGGCAGTACCTGTCAAGACCTGCCGTTGCCGGCACTGACCGGCCAGCACCAGCTGGATAACGCTGCCGGTGTCCTGATGGTGCTGGAAGCAGTGGCCGATGAACTCCCGGTTTCGCGTACAGCCATTGAGCAAGGTCTGCAAACTGTGAACTTAACCGGACGTTGCCAGATACTGAGCGGTGCAGTCGAGCTTATATTTGATGTTGCGCATAATGTTGCCAGTGCCCGGCGTCTGGCCCGGGTGCTGCTGGACCGTCCGGTTAGCGGGGCAACCTACCTGGTGCTGGGAATGCTGGATGACAAGGATATAGCTGAATTCACGGCAGCGTTGGCTGACAGTGTGGATTACTGGTATCTCGCCACTCTTGGCAGTGACCGTGGCTTGACGGCCAGTGTTTTGCGAGACAGGATGTGCTGCCCGAAAGCTGAAAAGAATACGCGCTGTTTTCCGGATGCCGCCCGTGCCTTTCAACAGGCAAAGATTGAGGCCGTCAGAGGAGACAGGATTGTCGTCAGTGGTTCATTTATGACTGTAGCAGAGGCATTGGCAAGTCATGTATAGTCTTGCGCAGTGGTAAACAGGCTGTCCAGGGTGGAGAACCCGGATTCGACATGGAGCAGATATTGAAACAAAGACTGATTGGTGCAATTGTTCTCGTCTCACTGGCGGTTATTTTCATACCCATCATACTGGAAGGTCCGGATGATGAATGGACGCCTCGCAGTCATAGTCTGCCGGACAAACCGCAACTGGACTACCGGGCTGACGTGGAACTGGTGCTGCCACCACCCACACCGGTTACCGATCAACAGATTCCCGGGGAAATTGCTGTAAAAGATGCCGTTACAGTAACTGCACAACCCGAAGCAGATCCGGGCAAGTCTGTTGAGGTGCCAGCCCCTCTCCCCGAACCGGTCAAAGTCGAACCGAAGCCTAAACCTTCAGTCAAATCACCCGCGCCGGCCGTACCTGAAGCAAAAACGTTGAAGGGCTGGTTCGTTCAGGTTGGTAGTTTCGGGCAGGAAATGAACGCCCGCGGGCTGCAAGACCGTCTTGTTGCGAGTGGCTTCAAGGCGCAATTGCAGAAAGTCGAGATTGGAAACAAGCATGCTTACCGGGTTCTGGTGGGACCGTCTGTCTCACGTTCAGAGGCGGAAAAACTGGCTGCCAGTCTCAAATCCGGGCAACAGCTCAAGGGTATGGTTGTCGAGTACCCCGGATGACCAGGGAAGCAGTCGGCAGCAAAACTTCTTGGCAGTGCCCGTCATATATCTGGTAAAATGAACCTTTCGGGAAATCACATTTTAAGTCAACAGGCTGGTAAATGCTGGCTGGACACGTAAGAGGTAGCTATGGCAATTGCCTGGATTGATGTGGTGATTATTTCACTGATTGCGTTATCTGCAATTCTGAGTCTGTTCCGGGGGTTTGTAAAAGAAGCGCTGGCCCTGGTGACCTGGCTGGTGGCCTTGTGGGTGGCGATGGCCTTTTATGAAGAACTTGCAACAGTATTGTCACAATGGATTGCAGTTCCTTCGGCACAGAAAGTAACAGCCTTTGCCATCCTGTTTATCTGCGTACTATTACTGGGCGCCCTGGTGAATTACCTGGCGGGCAAGTTGGTAGACAAGACCGGCCTGACGGGGACAGATAAAATGCTGGGGGTTGTTTTTGGCGTTGCACGCGGCGCTGTCATTGTCGCAATTCTGGTATTACTTGCCGGGCTGACGCCCTTGCCGCAGGATCCCTGGTGGCAGGACTCACAGTTCCTCGGCTATTTTGAAGATCTTGCTATCTGGATGCGAAATTTCCTGCCTGCGGAAATCGCGAGCAATGTTACCTACGCCTGACACCTGACACTGAGAGTTATCTATGTGTGGCATCATCGGCATCGTTGCGCACAGCGCTGTAAACCAGGCAATTTATGATGGTCTGGCTGTACTGCAGCACCGCGGGCAAGATGCGGCCGGCATCATCACCTGCGAAGGTGGACGTTTGCACCTGCGCAAAAACAACGGCCTTGTACGTGATGTGTTTCATACCCGCCATATGCTGCGGCTGTACGGCAATATGGGCATCGGTCACGTACGTTATCCGACTGCCGGCTGCGAAAGTTCCGCCGAAGCCCAGCCGTTTTATGTGAATTCCCCGTATGGAATCAGCCTCGCACACAACGGCAACCTGACCAATTCAGACAAATTGAAGCAGGAACTGTTTCAGGAAGACCTGCGGCAGATCAACACAGACTCCGATTCGGAAATCCTTCTGAATGTGTTTGCTCATGAGTTGCAGCAGCAGGGCAAGCTGAAAATGGACATTGATGATGTCTTCAAGGCTGTTGCCGGCGTACACAAGCGTTGCAAGGGGGCCTATGCAGCGGTTGCAATGATTACCGGATATGGCGTTGTGGCCTTTCGTGATCCCTTTGGCATTCGACCGCTTGTTTTTGGCAAGCAGGAAACGCCGCAGGGTACTAACTACATGATGGCCTCGGAAAGCGTTGCCCTGGATGCTCTCGGTTACGAGCTGGTACGTGATGTGGCTCCCGGTGAGGCGGTATTCATCACGCTTGACGGTCAATTACATACCCGGCAATGTGCAGATAATCCGTCAGTCATGCCCTGTATTTTCGAGTACGTTTACCTGGCGCGACCTGATTCCATCATTGATGAAGTTTCGGTCTACAAGGCGCGCCTGCGTATGGGGGAGAAACTCGCCGACAAAATTCATCGCATACGACCCGATCACGATATTGATGTTGTAATTCCCATCCCGGACACCAGCCGTACGTCAGCACTGCAACTGGCATATAAACTGGGCCTGAAGTACCGCGAGGGGTTTATCAAAAACCGTTATATCGGGCGTACATTTATTATGCCCGGGCAGCAGCAGCGAAAGAAATCAGTCCGACAGAAACTGAACGCCATTGATCTTGAATTCAACGGCAAGAATGTTTTGCTGGTGGATGACTCTATTGTACGTGGTACGACATCCTCGCAGATTATCGAGATGGCAAGGGATGCCGGCGCAAACAAGGTGTACTTTGCTTCTGCCGCGCCGCCGGTCCGTTATCCGAATGTGTACGGTATTGATATGCCTAACACTGATGAGTTAATCGCGCATGGTCGCACGGAAGAGGAGGTCTGCAAGGAGATCGGTGCTGACTGGTTGTTATACCAGGACATGGAAGACCTTGTGGATGCTGTCAGAAAAGGCAGTGCGGCTATTAACGGTTTTGACGACTCTGTTTTCACTGGTAACTACATCACCGGTGATATTGATAAGAATTACCTTGACGTGCTGCAGTCAGCACGCAGCGACGCGGCCAAGAACGAGCGCAGAGAGAACGATGACGAGGTAATTGACCTGTATAACTCCGCCTGAGTCCTGTATTACCACTGTATTGACAGGCGGTATCTCCTCATCTAATCTCACAATTGTTTGCGCCGATTTGACTTCAGCTTGCGGGCGCCTGATAAATTCAGCTAAAGCGACGGCACCTGCCTTCGTTTTTCTGATGGCGGGTTTTTTTATGCACGGGGAAAGGCGCGCTGCAATGCAAATTACCGGGGAGGCCGGAGAGAACAGCCATGTCAGATTACGAGGAATTTGATTTTGAAACCCGTGCAGTGCGCGCCGGACAGATACGTACCGCTGAAGGCGAGCACTCGGAAGCGATTTTTCCAACCTCCAGTTATGTATTCGGCAGTGCCGCCGAAGCGGCTGCGCGTTTCTCGGGCGATCAGCCGGGCAATATCTACTCTCGCTTCACCAATCCTACCGTAAGAACTTTCGAGCAGCGTCTTGCATCACTTGAGGGCGGGGAACGTTGTGTTGCCACAGCCTCGGGGATGGCTGCGATATATGCGACTTGTGCTGCTTTGCTGAAAAGCGGTGATCATATTGTCTCATCGCAAGGTATCTTTGGGACAACAACGGTATTGTTTACCAATTACCTGGCACGCTTCGGAATAGACACCACGTTTGTGCCGCTCGCAGATAACGCTGCGTGGGAAGCCGCAATACGTCCGGAAACGCGGATGCTGTTTCTGGAAACGCCGTCCAATCCGCTGACAGAAATCGCGGATATACAGGCTTTGTCTACACTGGCAAGAAGCAATGACTGCCTGCTTGTCGTGGATAACTGTTTTTGTACCCCGGCGCTGCAACAGCCACTTTCACTGGGTGCGGATATTGTTATTCACTCGGCGACCAAGTACCTGGATGGTCAGGGACGTTGTGTCGGCGGTGCGGTTATCGGAGATGATGAACTTGTTGGCAAGGATGTTTACGGTTTTCTGCGTACTGCGGGTCCGACCATGAGTCCGTTTAACGCGTGGATATTCCTCAAGGGACTGGAGACCCTGTCACTGCGGATGCGGGCGCACTGCAGCAGTGCGTTGTCACTGGCGCAATGGCTGGAGCAACAGCCAGGGATTGCCCGCGTGCACCATCCTGGTCTGGCGTCCCATCCACAGCATGAACTGGCGGGCAGACAGCAGAGTGATTACGGTGGCATTGTTTCCTTTGAACTGGATGGCGGGCAACCGGAAGCATGGATCTTTATTGATGCATTGCGGGTGTTTTCCATTACCGCGAACCTGGGTGATACAAAAAGTACAGTGACACACCCGGCAACGACCACGCATGGCCGCCTTACGCCGGAACAACGGGAAGCAGCAGGAATTTCTGATGGCCTGATTCGTCTTGCTGTTGGTCTGGAGTCACTTGATGACCTGCGGGCTGACCTTGCATGTGGTTTTGCGGTCCTGCAAACGTGATTTCGGAACTACATCGCAAGCCGGACATCTTCAGATAATAATTTCAGGGTATGAGAGATATCACCGATATGGGAAAAACCTGTCATTTACTGCTGACCGCTGTTTTTATTCTTCTGGCAAGTGCCTGCGAAAAGTCCGCAGACATGCCTGAAACGGCTATACAGGGTAATACTACGCAAGTGAGCCTGCTCTCCTATGAAGAACAGGAGGCAGGCACGGATGTGTACCTTGTGAGGGTACTTGTCAGCCCCGGTTTTTTGCGGCTTGATGACGGCTATGCAGAAAGTGATTTTGCTTTACTTGATCGTCACGAAAAAACGATTTTCAGTGTTAATCATGAGGATCGCAGTATCATGGTTATCGAAAACCAGCCGATTGATGCGACGCTTCCATCAGATATTAAGCTTGCCATCACCCGCAGACCGGACAACGAGGCACCGGCTATTGCCGGAAAGCAGCCCGAGCATCTGCAATATCTGGCTAACGGAGAGGTGTGCTATCAGTCAGTAACAGTACCTGGCCTGCTGGAGTCTGCTGTTACCGGAATGGTCGAGTATGCCGAAATACTGGCCAGGCGGCAGTTGAATAACATGCAATCTATTCCCCTGAACATGCAAACACCTTGCTTTTTGACGCGTTACGCCTATGCGCCGGCGCGTCATCTGCAGCAAGGCTTGCCTGTTCAGGAATGGGACAACACCGGTTATTCCAGGACGCTGGTTGACTTTAGTGACAGTGAAACGATGCCGCTCGCGCTATTCGAACTGCCGGACGACTACGAGAAGTTCAGTCCGGGACAATAGACTTACCAGCCCCATCCCCGTCCACGTCCCCAGCCCCAGCCTCCACCTCCACCCACACCGCTTTTGCCACCAGTCCCGGCCTTTTCACTCGGATCCATCTGCAAGTTGCGGGTGTGATCGTATTGAAATGTTCCGAAACCGATGACCTCGCTGTCTTTGTCCAGCACTTCGACGGTCCAGAAACCGGTCCAGTTGGGTTCTATTTTGTTACTCGACCACGTTGAAAAAGGATCATCCGTGACAGAAATGTCTGCATTGGAAATGACGTGACCGGCATATTTCCAGCGGTGCGTGACAGCCTGTCCCTTTAGTCCTTCCAGTACCGTGTAAAAATAAATCGTATCGACGGTGTTCTCAAATGCCCTCAGATCGTCCGCAGGTTTACCATCAACGATAGCCGTGGTGAAGGTCTTTGTGGTAACACTTCCGGAAGTCGGCTGCTGCTCCTCGACGTACTCTTCTACAGCTTCTGTGCGGACAGCTTCTACTGCACCTGTGCTTGTGGTTAGCAGTGATGAAATGATCCCTGTCATACACAGTGCAATTATTCTTCTATACATCATGAGCTTATTCCTCTATTTTATCCCAATATACAGGCAGGCAGCCGTTGGCTTCAACAGCGCCACTGTCTTTTACAGCTCCAGGGCTTCCAGCCTGCAGCCACTGGACGTACATTCCAGCAAACTTCCCTGTTCATACCAGTCACCCAGTACAATTCT
>DAOVVG010000167.1 GCA_030632175.1 Gammaproteobacteria bacterium | reverse complement strand
TCGAACCCCCGACATTCGCCTTGTAAGGGCGACGCTCTACCAGCTGAGCTAAGCACCCGAAGGCGCGCTAGTTTACGGCATCCTTGAATGCTTTGCCAGCTTTGAAGCCCGGAGAATTTGATGCCTTGATCTGAATGACTTCACCTGTTTGCGGGTTGCGTCCGGAACGCGCAGCACGTGCGCGAACGGAAAAGGTACCAAAGCCTGTCAGAGCAACCTGGTCGCCGCTACCCAATGCTTTTACAATGCTGTCCAGCAGTGCTTCCGTCGCACTGGATGCATCCGCCTTTGAGAGGCCAGCCCCATCGGCCACTGCGTCAATCAATTCAGATTTGTTCATATAGTCATCCTCGGATAGTTATATTTAGTTATAAGAAAATGGTACTTACCCGTGCCTGCAAGCCCCACCCTGGAGGCATCCAGATCCAACCAGCGGCTATTAAAGCACAGTTAATCGACGCAAAAAACCCGTCCGGGCCCTATTTCGCTACAGGGGCCCGAACGGGTTTCAGGGTCTGCTGTTGGATGTCAGTGTGCAGTCAGGGGGTTTTCCTTGCCCTTGCCTTTCCCCTTGGCGACCTTCCGGGTGACTTCTCTGGCGGGGATTTCCTTGAGTGGTGCCGGTTGATGCGTCAAGGCAACCTCCAGCACTTCATCAATCCACCTGACCGGCCGGATATCCAACTTGTCCTTTACATTCTTAGGAATTTCAACAAGATCCTTCTTGTTTTCTTCCGGAATCAAGACGATAGAGATACCTCCCCGATGAGCGGCAAGCAGTTTCTCTTTCAATCCACCGATAGGCAACACCTCGCCCCGCAGTGTAATTTCACCCGTCATGGCGACATCGGCCCGCACCGGAATGTTTGTCAATGCGGACACCAGCGCGGTACACATACCAACGCCGGCACTGGGGCCATCCTTCGGTGTGGCTCCCTCGGGCACATGAATATGTATGTCATATTTCTGATAAAACTCGGGATCGATACCCAGCGTCGCCGAGCGACTCCGAACGACGGTCATTGCTGCATGGATTGACTCTTGCATGACGTCTCCCAGCTGGCCGGTATGGATCATCTTGCCCTTACCCGACACCATGGTTGACTCAATCGTGAGTAATTCGCCACCCACTTCCGTCCAGGCAAGTCCGGTAACCTGGCCGACCTGGTCATTTTCTTCGGCACGTCCGTAACGGAAGCGCCTTACTCCGAGATATTTCTCCAGGTTCCGTGGAGTAACTGAAATCTTTTTACCCTTCTTGTGCAACACCAGCTCTTTTACGACCTTGCGGCATATTTTCGAAATTTCCCGTTCGAGGTTACGCACACCGGCTTCACGCGTGTAGTAACGCACAACATCCCGGATGGCGTTCTCGCTGATCGATATCTCGTCTTCCTTCAGGCCACTGAGTTCAATCTGTTTTTTCAGAAGATAGCGCATGGCGATATTGATCTTTTCGTCTTCGGTGTAACCCGGTATCCGAATGACCTCCATACGATCCAGCAATGGCGCCGGTATGTTCAAGGTATTGGCAGTCGCAACAAACATCACATCCGACAGATCAAAATCCACTTCCAGGTAATGATCACCAAAGGTATTATTCTGCTCGGGATCCAGCACTTCCAGCAGGGCTGAAGAAGGATCACCGCGGAAGTCCATGGACATCTTGTCCATTTCATCCAGCAGGAAAAGCGGATTTCTGACTGACAACTTGGATAGATTCTGAATAATCTTGCCGGGCAAGGAGCCAATATAAGTACGGCGATGTCCACGTATTTCGGCCTCATCACGTACGCCACCCAGCGACATACGGGTGAACTTGCGACCGGTCGCGCGAGCGATTGAACGTCCCAGTGAAGTCTTGCCGACACCAGGAGGACCGACCAGGCACAGAATCGGCCCCTTCAGCTTTTTAACACGCTGCTGGACAGCAAGGTACTCAAGGATCCTTTCCTTGACCTTCTCAAGTCCAAAATGATCTTCTTCAAGAATATCTTCAGCAGTAGCGAGATCATTTCTGATCTTGCTGCGTTTTTTCCAGGGCACGCTGACAAGCCAGTCAACGTAGTTCCGCACCACTGTTGCCTCAGCAGACATTGGTGACATCATCTTCAGCTTGTTCAGTTCAGAAGTCGCCTTTTCAAGTGCCTCCTTGCTCATGCCTGCTTTCTTTATCTTCTGCTCAAGTTCTTCCAGCTCGTTGGGCACATCGTCCATGTCACCGAGTTCTTTCTGGATGGCTTTCATCTGCTCATTCAGATAGTACTCACGCTGGCTCTTCTCCATTTGCTGCTTTACCCTGCCACGAATGCGTTTTTCAATCTGCATGATGTCGATTTCACCTTCAATCAGAACCATCAGGCGTTCAATGCGCGGAGTACAACCTTCAATTTCGAGTATCTTTTGCTTTTCTTCCAGCTTTAGAGACATGTGCGCAGCTATGGTGTCAGCAAGGCGGCCAGGTTCCTCGATGCCGGAGAGAGAGGTCAGAATTTCGGGCGGTACCTTCTTGTTCAGTTTTACGTACTGGTCAAACAGGGCCAGCAATGAGCGGGTCTGGACTTCCAGCTCCTTGCTGTCCGCTTCCTCTTCCTGCACCAGCACATCGATATGTGCAGTAAAGAAAGCGTCTGTATTCTCATAGCCGGTAATGCGGACACGTTCTGCACCCTCAACGAGAACCTTGACGGTACCGTCAGGGAGCTTCAGCAACTGGAGAATGGTTGAGAGAGTTCCGATTTCGTAGATATCCTCGATTGATGGATCATCGACTTCGGCATTTTTCTGTGCAACCAGCAGAATTTTCTTGTCCTCCTGCATGGCAGTATCCAGCGCGTTGATCGATTTCTCACGGCCAACAAAAAGCGGTATCACCATGTGGGGATACACAACGACATCCCTGAGTGGCAAAACCGGTATAGCGTTTGTGGCTTGATCTGTCATAAAAGTGTCCATCCATTCCTGATTAAGTCGATTTAGTCCGCGTAGTAGTGGTATATCGCCTGGAAATCATCACGACACTTGTCCACCCGGAGCCATCCTGTCGGTCATATGATTAACGGAACTGCAACTACGAATCTCTTATATGGGGCCCGATTACAGTACTTCAACCATTTTTTTGACAGGTATTAAACTTACAGCAAGGAATATGCCATCTAGTTGAAAAAGACAACTAACACGCTAACTCGTTAGTTATTATAGAAAATAATATTTTATTCAGAAGCGGCGATGGCTTCCGGAGCGTCAAAAATCATGTACGGTTTGGATTCCCCGTCAATTACATTCTCGTCAATGACCACTTTACTGACGTTTTCCATTGAAGGCAGGTCGTACATGGTATCCAGCAGAATCTGCTCCATAATGGTGCGCAGGCCACGTGCGCCGGTTTTTCTTTCCATGGCCTTTCTGGCAACCGCACGCAAAGCGTCTTCCCTGAATTCTATCTCGCAGCCTTCCATGTCAAACAACTTCTCGTACTGTTTGGTCAGTGCATTCTTTGGCTCTGTCAAAATCTGAACCAGTGCGTTTTCGTCCAGTTCTTCCAGGGTTGCGACGACGGGAAGCCTTCCCACGAATTCCGGAATTAACCCGTACTTTATAAGATCTTGTGGCTCTACATCATAGAGCACTTCCCCGATGTTGGTGTTTTCATCCTTGCTCTTGATTTCGGCGGAAAATCCAATACCGCCCTTCTCGGAGCGACTGCGGATAATCTTTTCCAGATCGGCAAATGCACCACCCACGATAAAGAGGATGTTTGATGTATCGACCTGCAGAAACTCCTGCTGGGGATGCTTGCGTCCACCCTGTGGCGGGACAGAGGCAACCGTCCCCTCAATCAGCTTGAGCAGTGCCTGCTGTACGCCTTCACCGGAAACATCACGGGTAATTGAAGGGTTATCTGATTTTCTGGAAATTTTATCAATTTCATCGATATAGACTATACCGGTCTGTGCCTTGTCTACATCGTAATCACACTTTTGCAGCAACTTCTGGATTATGTTCTCCACATCCTCACCGACATAACCGGCTTCAGTGAGTGTTGTTGCATCGGCAATGGTAAAGGGAACGTCAAGAAATCGGGCCAGTGTTTCGGCCAGTAATGTTTTGCCTGAGCCGGTCGGGCCAATCAGCAGGATATTGCTCTTTGAGAGCTCGACAGTGTCTTTCTTCGTTTGTGCTTCAAGGCGCTTATAGTGGTTGTAAACAGCAACTGAAAGAACTTTTTTGGCCCGCATCTGGCCAATGACATACTCGTTGAGAACCTCATTTATTTCCTGGGGTTTTGGCAGTTTCTCACCGCCAGTGGCGGTTTTCTCCTGCATCTCCTCACGGATAATATCGTTACAGAGTTCAACGCATTCATCACATACAAAGACAGATGGTCCTGCGATCAGCTTTCGAACCTCGTGCTGGCTTTTGCCGCAGAATGAGCAGTAGAGCAATTTTCCGTCTTCGCCCTTTCCGTTACGCTCGTTGCTCATGTTAAATCCTCATGATTTGTCATCACAGACCCGTCTACACTGTTTTTACCATTATTAGTTATTATAAATCAACCCCTTCTATCCTGTGCCGTAATACTTGACCGCTTTAAGAAACACCCTGGTTATCCGGGCATTGCCTGCAATGGCTCAGGATATAGACCTCATATCACAAGTTTATCTTCAACTGAAATCCAGACCCTCAGCTTCATCCTTGCGCTTATCAATAATTTCGTCAATCAAACCGTAGCTTTTGGCATCTTCTGCGCCCATGAAATTATCTCTCTCAGTGTCTTCCTTGATTTTGTCGAGCGGCTGGCCGCTGTGACTTGCAAGGATGAGATTGAGCTTCTCCCGGATGAGGAGTATTTCCCTGGCATGGATGTCAATATCCGTCGCCTGTCCCTGAAAGCCGCCCAGTGGCTGGTGAATCATGAGCCGGGAATGCGGCAGGCAGATACGCTTGCCCTTCGCGCCACCAGCAAGCAACAGAGCTCCCATGCTGGCGGCCTGACCAATGCACATGGTGCTGACATCTGCCTTGATAAATTGCATGGTGTCATAAATTGCCAGTCCGGCAGTAACCGAGCCGCCCGGCGAATTGATGTACAGATGAATATCCTTGTCCGGATTTTCCGATTCGAGGAACAGCAGCTGCGCCACAATGACATTGGCCATGTAATCCTCAACCGGTCCTACCATGAAGACCACGCGTTCCTTGAGCAGGCGTGAGTAGATATCGTAAGAACGTTCACCCCTGGCTGTCTGTTCTATAACGATGGGCACCAGATTCAGTGCCTGGGTATTTTGTGCTCCATTCATACGGCTGTTATCGGTCATTCACTAGGTTCCTTGAGACTGTTTTGCTTCTTCCACAAGCGCACTGAACGTTGTTTTTACCTCTTCGACATCCACGCCACTGTACTCGATAACCCAGTCAACGACTTGTTCTTCAATGACTGTTGACTGTACGCCCGAAAGCAGTTCCTGATTACCATAATACCATTGCACTACCTCTTCAGGTTTTTCGTAGGATTGGGCAATGGTTTCAACCAGTTCACGAACACGGTCCGGATCCAGTTGAATCTGATTTTGTTTTGCAAGCTCCGATACAATCACCCCAAGCTTTAGACGACGTTCTGCGGTATCTTGAAGAATGACAGCATCAAGCCCCTGGTTTCCTTGCTGTTGTTGTAGCTCTTCAATTTCACTGCCTATCATTGATTTAGGAACATCAACCGGATTGCTATCCAGCAGGCCTGCAAATACATCATTCTTTAGTTTTGACTTTATCAGGCCACTTAGTTCTCGCTCCATAT
>DAOVVG010000148.1 GCA_030632175.1 Gammaproteobacteria bacterium | reverse complement strand
TCACGAAAGTCCGACTGGAAATTAAACTCGGCAACAATCACATCAGGTTGACGTTTTTTAAGGAAAACGAGCGCCTTGCGCATGCGTGTCTCAACAACGACCTCATAACCGAGGGATTCATACAGCGGCGTAAAATTGGGATACCCTCCCAGTTCAATGATAGACAGCAACAGTTTCCGCGGGACTTGAGCAGACATACGTTAATCATATCTGGCTCAGCGCACTTAAGCGGAGAGAAATATCACAAATCCGCAGTGACTGAACCTTAATATATGTAACCGACAGCCCACATCTGGCCTTCTGCAAACAAGAAACCGGGATATCAACCAGATCCCTGGAATTTATTTTATCTTTTTATTGTTCATATCCTATTGATATATATATTTATTTAATAATTATGCGGATTTATTTCAATATTTATTAGCATTTATCTAAATTAGTGCTTTCTTATTTAAGTATATTCTTATATTATTCTCTCCGTCATTGAAACACACATTTCTTAACCAAGTTTTTTAACTGAGTATTTGGAGAATCATTATGAAAAAGATTTCTACAGTAATTTTCGCTGCTACCATCGCTGTTGCTTCTACTGCTGCCTCTGCCTGGGGCTTTGGTAACAACGGCTACAATGGCAACAACAGCGGTAACGGTTATGGCGACGGCGCTGGTGATTTCGACGGCGACTTCGGTTTCAACATGAACATGAGCGGTCGTGGTCACGGTCGTGGCCATGGTAATGGCTACAACGGTTATAACGGTTATAACGGCTACAACGGTTATAACGGTTACAACGGCTACGGTTATGCACCTTACGGGTATGCCCCGGTTGCAGCTCCGGTTGCTCCTCAGGCTCCTGTTGCTCCGGTTGCCAAGTAACACACTGGCCTGACAGCCAGAAACGCCAACGGGGGCGTCTCTTGCGAGTCGCCCCCGTTTTTTTTGCCTACATGGATGCAGGTAGATCGCGGGAGGCATGGAGAAGGTGAGACCGGGAACCGGTCGAGAAGCTGGCCTGGGCCATGCCGAGAGCAATCTCTGTAAGCTGCCACCAAACCTGGCTTTCGATTATGCCGGGAGTAGCGCACCAGGGATATACAACCTCCCAGGCAGGCTCTCCTCTCAGCTAATCTGACGAATAAGTATCACCCAGATTTGTATGGCACAACACTCCGCGCATAGTGCCTATCAGGCTCAGTAATTCTTCATTACGCACACAATAATAAATCCGGTTCGCATCACGCCTGGATTTGACAATATTCTTGTTCCGCAACTGATCCAGGTGTTGCGATACGTTACTCTGAGAAGTGCCGATTTTCTCGACAATTTCGCCAACAGACATCTCTTTATTACCCAGGGTACACAAGATTTTCCACCGCAGCGGGTGTCCCATGGCCTTAAGGGCCTCTGCAGTCAGGGTAATATCTTCTTCCGGTGCCTGGTCTGGTTTTGAGTCTTCCATCAATTACTCCAAGTAGTCATGCTGCAAGTGTACGCAGTGTGGCTGTGAGGTTGCAACCGCGGCGCGGCATACCGTTAATCGGCGGCGCGAGTATACCCGGTCATATCCTTGGCTATACAGATAATATCAGTTATCTCTCCTGCCTCATCCTTGATCGCCGTCCGTGAAAACAGAATAGGTACCCGTCGCTGGTCCTTGGCAATAAAACAGGCTTCAATGCTGCTAATCGTGCCGGTACGAATCAATGCTTCCAGCCAGGTCCCCATAAAAGCATTGGCTTGCACCGTCTCCTCTTCCTCAAAGATATCCCCGATAGCCATACCCTGCAGATCAGCCTCCGCATAGTCCAGCATCCTGCAGGCTGCCGGATTTGCCGTCTTTATCCTGCCTTCGGGATTCAGCAACAGCAGCGCCTCACCCATATTATTGATAACGCTCCCCAGATAATTGCTGGTAACATGCAACTCCCGGGTACGCTCCTCCACCCTCTGTTCCAGAAGGCGATTCATATCGCGCTCTTTCTCTATCAGCCGCAGGTAAGTACTGATCTTGTTAATCAGCTGGTTATCATCAATCGGCTTGAGCAGGTAATCAGCCGCGCCGACGTCATATCCCCGCTGCTGAAACTCATCGGTCTTGTAGGCCGCCGTCAGAAAAATAATCGGGATATCACGGGTTCGTTGCCTCACCTTGAGCATTGAGGCCGTCTGGAAGCCATCCATTTCCGGCATTTGCACATCCAGCACAATCAGGTCGATGCGCGGATTTTTCAAAGCGATGTCCAGGGCAGCCTGTCCGGAGTCAGCCTCCAGCACCTCGGCATCCATATGTTTTGCAATCAGGGCACGCAAGGTAAACAGATTATTCCGGTTGTCATCGACAATCAGAATCCGGAAGTCGGCATATCGTTTCATAAAAACTTTCCTGCTACGCCTTCGTGCTCGCGTCGTTACCCGTCAAAAATGTATCCAGCGTATCTTTCAGAATTTGCGGATCTACCGGCTTGACGACAAAGGCATTTGCACCGGCGGACCGACATTGCTGACGGTCTTCATCACTGGCCCTGGCGGTCAATGC
Organism: Gammaproteobacteria bacterium; assembly: GCA_030632175.1. Lineage (GTDB taxonomy): Bacteria > Pseudomonadota > Gammaproteobacteria > UBA9214 > UBA9214 > UBA9214. Next base: position 3,849 of record DAOVVG010000148.1, on the reverse strand, counting down.
AATCACGGGCAGATCACTGAATGCCGGCATTTGTCGCAGTTGACGAATAACCTCCAGCCCGTCTGTTCCCGGCAACATTATATCCATTAGCACCACATTGAATAGACCCGCACCTGCCAGCGTCTCAAGCGCCTCCTCTCCGTCACCCGCTGCCATCACATCCAGCCCCCATTTTTCAAGTAACGGTGTCAGTGCAACCAGGTTTCGAACATCATCATCCACCAGCAGCACACGCGCGCCCTGATAGTCGGCTGTCGGAATAAGCTGCTCTGCAGCTGTGCCGGACCGCCCTTCAGGCGGTTCTACGGAAGCGGCTTCTTCGAACATGGCCGGTGCCTCCAGGGGCAACATCAGGGTAAACGTTGACCCCTTGCCCACACCACTCTCAACGTTAATCTGTCCACCCATCAGGAAGGCAAGTTCCTGGCTGATAGTCAGACCCAGCCCTGTTCCGCCATAACGTCGACTGGTTGAACCATCAGCCTGTTTGAATGCCTCAAACACGAGCCCGAGCTTACCTTCCGGAATGCCGATCCCGCTGTCACTGACACTGATACTCACTGGCCAGGAACCTGCTGAGCCCAGTCGTACGGTCGCACCACCGGACTCGGTAAACTTGACAGCATTGGAAAGAAAGTTAATCACTATCTGGCGCAACTTCTCACCATCCGTAACAATCGATTCAGGCGCGGCCTCATCGACTGCCAGTGTCAGCGTGAGGTGCTTCTCATCAAACTGCGGCTTCAGCAATTCCAGCACATCGTGCAACAATTTTCTCAGATCAACTGTTTCCGCAACCAGCGTCATTTGCCGTGCATCTATGCGTGACAGGTCAAGGATATTGTCGATCAGCGCTTGCAGGTCAGTACCGGCATCATGTATCACACGCGCCTGCCGGCTTTCTTCCTCCGCGAGCTTCCCCGCGGGGTTTTCGGACAGCATTTTTGACAACAGCAATATGGAATTCAGCGGTGTACGCAGCTCATGGCTGACGTTGGCAAGAAACTCGGACTTGTAGCGATTGGATTCTTCCAGTTCTTCGGCATAGTCCCGCAGCGCCCTGTTGTGCTCGGTATGTTCTTCTGCAAGCCGGGTAAGATTGGCACCCAGCTCATGCAATTCCTGTGGTTTTTGCCAGGAGAACCTGACTGCTTCATCGTGCTCCAGCACCCTGGAAATTCCGTCAGTCAGGTCTCCTCCCAGCCGTTCGGTTTTGAGCGCAATCCAGCGGGCAACTATAAAAACCACGATCAGTAACAGCACCGCAATCAGACCAACACGCCACTCAACCTTGTGCAGCAAGGCTGTCAGCGGCGACGGGTCCACGCTACGTCCGACCCAGAGCGGACCTGAATTGTCGGTATCAAACAAGGGCACCCACAACACCTGCTGCCCCCGGTATTCCCACAAATCCAGCTCGCCCCGGTTGAAGATCATTTCCAGGCCGGTGAAATCATCAAATGCCTTTCGTGCGGACTGGTCATCTTCAGCCATAGCAAGATAGCTGCCATCACTCTGTACCCAGTAAATACCACGGTAGGCACGTGCCAGCCCTCCCATGTCAAGGTACATAATAACCTCACCACGCTGCTCCTTCATTTCCCCGGTCTCTGCCGACACCATCGGTATCACTACCGAGCCGATAAGACTGAGTTGCATGAACCGGTTTGGCAACGCCCCGTCCGGGCCTCTATCAAAAACAATGGGGCCGGTTATCACCTGCCCCGAAGCCAGCTGTCCGCTAATCTCCTCAAGCTTTGGAGTGAGACCCTGCCAGTCTTCCTCGCGCACCTCCAGGCGACCCGTCTCGTGATCACGATCAAGCCAAAATCGGGACTCACCGTTCTCGTCCAGAAACAGGATCTGGGTTATATCCAGCTGATCAATTAACACCTGGTTCACCCAGTCAATATAGCCGGCCCGCGCTGCCTTAAGTGTCTGCAGGGATTTCGGGTCATCATCACCAAGCACCATGCCGGGCTCCGGCATCTTGGCGAGCAGCCGCACAATTTCACGGCGACGTGCAATGTGCTGGTCGAGGTCACCGAAGCCGGCCCGCAAATTCTGGATGTGGGCCTTGTGGTATAGTGATTCTATGCGATCAAATATCATCGGTACATTGATCACATAGGCCGTCATCAACGGCACCAGACCAAACATAAACAGCAACAGGGAAATCTGGGTACGCAGCTTCATCTGCAATTATTCCGGAAACACTATAGTGTTTACTTTACCACGGGTATTGCCGGCAGTTATCAACATGTCCTGAAATTATCACAGAAGCCATGAACAACCCGTTAGCACATCTCAGGCATGTTGGTCCCGGCCTGGTCATCGCCGCCACCGGACTGGGTGCCGGCGACCTGATTGCAGCCTCTGTTGCCGGCGCAAAATTCGGCACAACCATCCTCTGGGCGGCTGTCCTTGGCGCCATCATGAAGTACGTCATGAACGAGGGACTGACGCGCTGGCAACTGGCCACCGGCACTACCCTGCTTGAAGGCTGGGTCCAGCGGTTACCTAAATTCATTTCCATTTATTTCTTTGTCTATCTGCTCGCCTGGAGCTTTATTGTTGCCGGCGCATTGATTGCCGGGACCGGTCTCGCCGCGCACGCACTGTTCCCGGAAATATCGGTCGAGTACTGGGGAATTTTCCACTCCTTGCTGGCACTCGCACTGGTACTGGTCGGACGCTATACCCTGCTGGAACATCTCATGAAATTTTTTATGGGGCTGATGCTGCTTGTGGTCATCATTTGCGCAGCCCTGGTTGCCCCGGGCATGTCGGACATTATCAGCGGGCTGCTGATACCGTCAGCACCTGAAGGTTCGGTACTGTTCATCTTCAGCGTCATCGGCGGCGTTGGCGGCAGCGTCACACTGTTGTGTTACGGCTACTGGATAAGAGAACGCGACTGGAACCAGCCAAAGGACCTGCCGCGTAGCCGGGTGGATTTAACCGTCGCCTATGTACTGACCGGCCTGTTTGGCGTAGCCATCATGATTATTTCTGCCGGCGTACACCCTGACCTCATGACCGGGCCAGACATGGCACTCGGTGTAGCCAACCAGATGGAAAAGGTCGCCGGACCGTTCGGAAAATGGTGTTTCCTGATCGGCTTCTGGTGTGCTGTTTTCAGCTCTATGCTGGGCGTCTGGCAAGGCATCCCCTACCTGTACGCCGATTTTGTACAACAGTACACCTATCAACCGGAGCAGCCTTCGCACATTAATACACGTTCCACTGCCTACCGGGGTTATCTTGTCTACCTGGCTCTGCCACCGATGTTACTGCTGCTGGTCGGAAAACCTGTCTGGCTGGTAATTATGTATGCAGTGGCCGGGGCCTTTTTCATGCCATTACTGTGCGTACTGTTGTTGCTACTGAACAACCGTCGCAGTTTGCTGGGTGATCTGAAAAACGGCCTGCTGACCAACCTTGTACTACTGGGTTCAGTCATACTATTCGGACTATTGCTTTACACTGAAGCGGCCAAGCATTTCGGTTAACCGCTGTTCCGTTAAATTGTATTGAAAACCAGTAAGTCCTGGATATAAAACTGATTACTTTGATAAAGGCACTCAGGACATAACGAATCACTCGTCAAAGCAAAAGAGAATCCCTTCTCCCCAACCCTCTCGGCAACTGCTCCATGCGTTGCTCTACCGCCTACATCCCTGTAGGCGTCCCGGAGGGAGAGGGAGCAGTGATCCGGGCTACAAACCCTTACAGGCCGTCCATGGCCGCGCAGCCATTCAAATCACGGATCAATCTTGCTGATCTTGGAACCTTCCAGGGAGATACCGGCCATCAGACCCTTGTTGTCGAGCACGAAACCGACGATAG
>DAOVVG010000182.1 GCA_030632175.1 Gammaproteobacteria bacterium | reverse complement strand
GGGAACATGGCTTTGCCGGATAACGCTTTCTGACACCGAACCCGCTATTTAAATCTCAATGACCGCTTTCCAGTATGAACCTGCCGTTCGCATGAATGATGCGAATGACATGTTCTGGCCGATCTTCCCCGTACACGGCATCGCCAGGCGGTAATTCCGTAGCAACTATGAACGACAAGTGTCCGCCCGGAACCGGTCATTTAGTAAATAACTATCTGATAAATCACTAAAAGACGGGAGTCGACCCAAAGGAGTCCTTCGTCATAACTGCCCTCATTGCCGCATGAATTAGAAGTTCGCCACCCACAGGCAGGGCGTGCTCGGCTGTGGTATCACAGAATCGCCCTGCCCACACATCTGCCGCTTAATCCAGGCATTCGCCGCCCTCACCCGGTACCGCTCACAAGGTAGCCAACTCCCGGTTGGTGAAGCTGTTCTCGCTGCTTCTTTTTAGTTCCACCTTACGCTCGATGTCCTTAATGATAATCTGGCAGAAATTCACCTGCTCGAATACTTCTGCGCTATCCAATCCGCCCGGACTGAACACATTTATTTCCATCAGTTTGTCACCGACAATATCCAGCCCCACAAAAAACATGCCATCATGTTTCAATCGGGGAGCAATGGATTTCGCTATCCCGAGTATCCTGTCGCTGATTTCTCCACGTTCTGAAGTAGCGCCAGCTGTTATGTTACTGCGCATATCGCCGTCGGCACGTACCCGGCGTAGCGCCGCTGTCTTGCCTTTATATTGCAAGGGTTCACCGTTCATCAGAAATAAACGGGTATCACCCTTGACTGCTTCGGGAAGATATTCCTGCGCGATCATGTAACCGTCTCGTGCAACACTCTCGATTATCTGGTTCATATTCGGCGCGTCTTCAGGCCGCAACAGGAAGACATTCCTGCCACCTGAACCAAACAGCGGCTTCAAGACGGCCCTTCCGCCCTCTGCTTTGACAAATGCCTTGACCCGACCCGGATCGCGGGTAATCAAACATCTCGGTCGTACGGCCTGGGGGAACTGCTGCAGATACAGTTTGTTCAAGGCATTGCCAAGCCCCTCCGGGTCATTCAGAACAAGGACGCCGCTTCTGGCGGCAAAGCGCCCGAAGTTAATGGCGGCCAAGCGGGCCCATGGACGGGTTAGGATATCCTCTGCAGGATCATTGCGCAGCAGCAAAACGTCGAGCTCGCTCACGTTGATATAGTCGCATACCGCCTCCTTACCCTGCAGATCTTTCAAATATGCCGCACCGGTCCGGTGATTGGTCTTCGCCACCCGGCAAGCATGGGCGTGGATCGCCTCATCCTGATCATAGGCGAGATCACCCACACTGATATACCAGGACTCATGACCCATGCGGGTTGCCGCCAGTGCAAGATCGGTAGTGGTATAACGCACAACTTCCGTTTGCACATTGTTTACACAGAATCCAATCTTCATGGAGATGTAGTCCTTAATATCGTATCTAGGGAAGGATGACTTCTTAAATATTCAAGGCGCTCCCTGCATTGCCCCTGTTCCAAATACCTGGGTATCAATGCTGGTGGCTTGATCACTTCACGCCAGCGTAACTCCTCGAGCAGGGGCAGAAATTCCAGCGCGACTTTACCTGCATACAGCAATTCAATGTCTTTGTCGGTCTTGAGATACGCCAGAAGCTGGTTAAAACCACGCAGATAGACCATATCCTTGGTGTAGCCACCATCGCGATGGACACGCATGCTCATGGTAAACGCAAGGTGTGGGGTAAATCCGTAGTCCTTTTCCAGCAACCTGAAAGTTTCAACAAAATCGGCACCACCTGCAACACTGTCCACGGCGACCACACGGCCGGCGATCAATCTCAGGCGGGTCATATCCAGCTTCCCGACCAGATATTCCGACAGCACGGCAAGCCCTTCCTGAAGTGCTTCATAACCTGCCATGCCTGCAGAAAGTTGCTGAAAGTGCTGCTGCCGGCCATTGTGGTGCGTCAAAATGTGGGTACCGATTTCATGGCTGAGCATGCCTTTGAGCCAGCGCTTTTCTATGCGGGCATCGGTCCCGACAAGCAGATTACCATGCGACACGAGAACACCGCTTATGTCATCGCGCACCTCGACGCCAGCGGTAAGGCTGGGATCCCTGGCGCGATAATAGTCCAGCTCGGTGCGGGCATGCTCTGCCATGGATTCCGCGGTCATCAGGGCACGCTCGTTACCTGACTGTGCATCAGCAGGTTGCGACAAAATCTGCCTGGCCGTCTGCATTAATTCATTATCGATCTCTCCAAATAACTGTAGGCTTCCATACAAGAACCGCGGCTTCCCCCGGTCAGCAAACAGGCTTATCTGACGATCCAGTTCGTCACGCTTACTGGAAAAGAAACCAGCCAGCCCCGGGTCCTCTATGCGTTCGAGAGGTGCCTTGTAGAGGCTGCGTTTGAGCAAGGCCGGATCGGCGCTTCGCGGCCGGTAGTGAAACTCTGGCGCACTATTAAAGTGGCTGTGCTGAAATGATTCCCAGGCAGCACCGGCATTAACCGGCGTCACATGCAGCAACAGATCAAATTGCCGGCTGATGTCCGCCAGTTGTTTATCGACATCCCATACGACCCGGGTCATGGCCCGCCGACCCAGCACATGATAGTGCTCCGGCCGGTAGCGGGTTTGTTCGCGGATAAAGGCAAAGAAGGTTTTTTTCAGCGCAACGGACAACCCCCGGCGAATTGTCTTGAGCGCGAAAGGATAAACAGCGCCGCTTTGTGCATCTCGATACACGGCATCCACTTCTAGTCCGAACACAACAACATTCTGTTGCGTGGCTTGCGCATCATCAAACAAAGGCGGAAGTCCGGCAGGTGACGGTTGTTTTTGGTACTTTATAGTGACTTTTGCATACCTGCCGCGTAAACGTATCGCTTGCAAGGCATGTACCAGCGCTTGCAAAGTTCTGTCAGTAACCACCTGTTCCGGAGCCATAATGCAGAAACCCGGTGACTGCGGTGTTTCAAGGTCCACAGTGGTTTCAGTTTCCCGGGACCAGAGTTCAATCACAAGAAAAGCGCCGAAATGTTGCCCCTGTACCTGTGCAATAAGCTGAACCAGCTGTTTGATATCCGCCTGCAATACAGGTTCGGCTGTCGTTTGCAGAAAAGATGCTTCACCGAGAAGCAATTGCCCAGTACCCGCATCCGCTGTTTCATCTACGCAACGGTGTACGACCAGAAATGGCAACTGCCGATCGATATGCAGACGGCCATTTTCGGGAAGCTTGTAACGCACCAGCTGATTGTCCGCCAGCTTCTTTTCTATCTTCGCCAGCAGTTCCCGGGGAATACCGTTGTCTGTTAGCTTGGCGCTCACAAGATACTCAATGCCTGTTTAACACCAGGTATGGTGCTTGCCAGCGCCTGGCGGAGTGCCTGTATCTTTACCGGGTCGCCCATGCCACTCCATTCGTCCATGAAAAACTTCTTGATTTCGATCGACAAGACACAGGCCGACTCAGGATAATGATCGTGCACCCATTGAGCAAAAGCGCGGCCTTTGAACTTGACGTTCTCTCTGACATCAAGATGCCCGCCGGGATAGTTGAACGATTTCAGCTGCTCAATAAACATATCCACTACCGGCGCCCAATATTCCCGGTCCATGGTCCCTGTGCCTACATTTACGTCCGGGTTTGAAGCAGTATTGTCCGGTGGTGCATCGGCCCCGCCGCGGCGAAAGTTATAGGTATGCAGGTCATAGATAACAATACGACCATATTTGGCCTGCATATCATCCAGCAAGGCACGCAATTGTTGATAGAACACATCATACTCGGCTAGGGAATGCTCAACCATGGCTTCGGTCGGTGGCGTCTTCCAGATATCCAGCCCCCAGGCATCCTCAGATGATTGATAAACCGCTTCGCTTCGAGTTCGATTGAGATCGACCTCGAAGCGGGAGCGTAACGGCACGATGTAATTATCCGCAATACATATCCAGGCGTCGGTAAAGGGATCCTCTTCATGTAAACGTGAGGATTCATCCAGCTGGATTATCTGCTGCAGTTCAGGCCGCATTTCGTGACCGGCGTGAATGGCGGTTATTAGTACTGGCTCTTTGCCCTGATGGACGGTCAACAAAGGCCTGGCTGTTGCAACAGGGTGTGTCATAAAAGAAACGCTGGATCAATCCGCCCCTTCTGAGGGTTCCTCTTTCGGTCGTCCTTCACCCCAATCATCTTCCGGCTCCTCTTGCGTCTCATTAGGTTCTCTCGGACCAGCGCGGCGCTTTTCATCCTCTTCCTGGTAAGGCGCCTCCCAGTCCTCGCGCCTCATCTCGGTACCGACCGGATTCAGATCGTCCTTTTCGATATTGTCCATGGGGCCGGTCCAGTCCTCGGGGGGTTCAATACGTTCGATGTCGAGACCGTACCAGCTATCAAGATCAAGCTCATCGACATTGCCGTCGAAATACTGGATCTCGACGGTTGCTGTGTGTTCATCAAGTGCGGTGACCTTGAACTTTTGCGCCTTTTCCGGGCAGTGATACCATTCATCGATAATAGGGTCGGCTTCGCTGGTCATGCTGGTTACCTCTCAGTCGATATATATTGATTTTCAGTACTTTCTACAGTCGCCATTAAGGCATAAATACCGGGTCAGGGTGTTGACCAATATCAAAAAACAGCCTCTCACCACAGAAAGTCTGATGGCAGGGTGGTATGCAACCAACCGGCAATAGCTTGGCAAAGGCAGTGATTATCAAGGAAGATGACAAGTATTCCATAGTCATTGTGCTATCGGTTGAGCATGTGGACCTTGCTGTATTAAGCGAGCTTTTCGGACATGGCGTGGAGTTGGCAACAGAACCCGAAATGGGCAAGTTGTTCCCTGATTGTGCCATTGGCGCAGTGCCGCCCATCGGGGACGACCGCATTCACATCCTTGTAACAGTCGTTTTTGATTGAGTCTGAATGTCCGCTTTTGGCGTGCGCCGTGTTAAGGCGGCGTTTCTCAGTGGGTGCGAATCCCACCCGGCGATGTTGCTCCAGCCGGAAGCAATCGGAGCAGTCATGGAGGTAACGAAGTGGCTGAAGCCTTCGGTGTAGAGGGTCATTTAGTGACTTGGCGAGTGTGCAGGCCGTAACGCGAGTAAACGCTGAGCAATCCTCGAAAAGGACGTTGCACAGGCCGACCTGCCCGCCATTGCGGGGAAGGCTGATAGGACTGGGGGAATGAGCAAGGCAGTACCCCCAATCACTGTGCCGGGGTAGTGGCGGCAGCCGTCTTTCGGGTGGATTGTCGCGAAATCAGCGGGTT
>DAOVVG010000158.1 GCA_030632175.1 Gammaproteobacteria bacterium | reverse complement strand
GCGCCGTTCGTCAACATCGTCACCTTATCGATGACGCTTTTCGCAACGACATCGGGGCGCGCAGTCTGTTTATGGAAATAATCAGGCAGCCACAGGGTGTCACGCACGAGCTGCGCCGCATGAACGTGTACGGCATCCTCGCCGCATACCTGCCAGCTTTCGAACATATTGTCGGACTGATGCAATACGACCTGTTTCACATTTACACGGTGGACGAACATATCCTTACCGTTATGCGTAACCTGCGTCGCTTTACAGTGCATAAATTTGCGCATGAATTTCCGCTCTGCAGCCACGTCATCGCCACCCTGCCCAAGCCTGAGCTCCTGTACCTCGCCGGGCTGTTTCACGATATCGCCAAGGGGCGTGGCGGCGATCATTCAACACTGGGCGGCAAGGTTGCGCACGAGTTTTGTATCCAGCACGGCCTCAGTGACTACGACGCAGAGCTGGTTACCTGGCTTGTTAACCAGCACTTGCTGATGTCATCGACCGCACAGCGTGAAGACATCAGCGATCCGCTTGTTGTCAATCGATTTGCAGGAACCGTGGGGGATACCGTCCACCTTGATTACCTTTACCTGCTGACAGTTGCAGATATACGTGGCACCAATCCCGAAATGTGGAACAGCTGGAAGGATGCGCTGCTGAAACAGCTCTACTACAACACACGTCGCGCACTGCAACGCGGCTTGCAGGATCCGCTCGAACGCGCCGAGCATATTCAGCAGACCCGGCAAGCCGCCTCGGAACTGCTGCAGGAATATTCATCGGCTGCCAGCACCCTGTGGGACGGTTTTGGTGATGAATATTTTCTCCGGCATTCACCTGAGCAGATAGCACATCACACACGCCTGCTGATAAACAGGACGGATAGCAACAATATCGTCGACATCCAGCCGGTGGCCGATCAGGGTGGTACAGAAATATTCATCTTCGCGCCTTCAGGGAATAACCCGTTCAGCCGGATAACTGCAGTGCTGGACCAGTTGGGACTGAACGTTGTCGATGCCGGCATCATCACTACCGCTGACAACCACATCCTGGATACTTTCCATGTACTGGAAGAATCCGGAGAGCCGGTCAAAAACAGCCAGCGTATAGAGGAAATCAGGACGACACTGCTGGACGAGATCAACGATAACGAACGCAAAACCTGGCAGGTCACACGACGCACACCACGCCGGTACCGGCATTTCCCCATCAAGACACATCTCGAATTCAAGCTTGATACGTTTGACCAGCGCACCGTCATGGAACTGGTTACAGCCGACCGCCCCGGCCTGCTCTCTCATATCGGGAGAGCGTTTGCCGATTGCGGGGTGCAACTGCTTAATGCCAAGATCGCCACCCTGGGGTCACGTGCCGAAGATGTGTATTACATTACCGACATGAACAATGAACCACTGACAGACACGCTGATCTCGGGATGCCTGGAAAAGGCGATCTTCAAATATCTGGATGAAGATAACGCCCCTGCAACCGGCGGGCTCAACTAACAGAGGTCTCTACCAGTTCCACAGCATTTCCATCCGGATCACGGCAAAACAGCGCGCGGCGCCCGGAACGGCTGAACGTGTAGGGGATGCCGGCAGCAACCAGCGCTGCCTCAACCGCACCCAGATCAACTACATCAAGGGCAAAGTGCCGGTCCCGCCCACCGTGTTCAGGCAAGGCAGCCTGTGTGAGCGCGGCCGGAATTTCCAGCAGGTGAATCTGCGCAGCACCCACCACAAGCCATGCCCCCGGGAAGCCCGTCTCCGGACGTGACTCATCAACGTCCAGCCCCAGCAGCCCCTGGTAAAAATCAAGCGCGCTTGCGGTATCACTAACCAGCAGGCTCACGTGATTAAGCGCGACAACGTTTGTCATGCCTCGTCTCTTGCATGTATACGCGCCGCCAGTGCAGCCGCCGCTATTATCATAAAACCACCCAGCCATTCCCTCGGCAACACCAGCTCATCGGTCAGCAATAACGATGAGATTGCGCCAATCACCAGTTCGAACAACAAGATGACAGCAGAACGGTGCAACGGCATGCGCGTCACGCCATAAAGCACGGTAAGCGTCATGACCAGAAAACCGCACAAACCCAGCGCTACCGCGGCGAACAGCACGCTACTACCCACGGTGGGAAAACCGGTGCTGCTCAACCATATCCAGATGGAAGCCACGATCACCACACCACCCCAGCTGCCGGTAGACTTCAGCAACACACTGACATTTTGCAGTCCGCGAACAAACACATTACTCAGTGCAAAGGCAAAACCCGAGGATACCGCCAGCCAGTCAGCACTGTCGCGCGGCCACGGCATACCCAGACTTTCATCCCAGAGCATGATCATTGCGCCAACAACCGCAATCGCAAACACCAGCACGGATTGCCCGTCAAGCCGTTCGCCCAGCAATAACCAGCCAAGACAGACTGCCCAGAACGGCGACAGGTAAAACAGCAACAGCACCCGAAGCACATTACCGTCCAGTACTGCCATGATGAACGCAACATTGCACCAGCCGGCAGACAACCCCATTAGTACAAAGGGTAGAAAATTGCTTTGCAGCGATTCCCGTTCGCGTAGCGGCACCCACAGAAACAGGGACAAAACCGCCCCGAAACTGATGAGCGCACTCCACAGCCCTGCGAGTCCCTGCTCTTCAAGCAGGCGCAGCGGATACCAGATAACACCCCACAAGCTGGCTGTAAACAGCAGGCTGAGTATCGGTAGCAGTCGATTTCCCTGTTTGGACGTATCCATGGCTTCCCTTATACTTTCATCCATTCGCCGCTGATGGCAAGTCGTTTTAATACCACCCGGCTTGTTACCCAGGTCAACCAACCAGTAAAACCATCGAATGAATCCGAACCTGTCACACCTGCAGCCCTACCCGTTTGAGCGGCTCGCAAGGCTGTTTGACGGCGCCACCCCGCCCGCACAGCTGCAACCAATATCACTGTCTATCGGTGAACCGCGTCATCCTACGCCCGGCTTTATCACCGAAGAAGTCATTACCCATTTACATGGCCTGTCGCGCTACCCGGTTACCCGCGGAATACCGGAACTGCGCGCCGCAATTGCCGACTGGCTGCAGGTACGTTTCAAGCTGAATGCCGGCAAGCTCAACCCTGAAACAAACATACTGCCCGTCAATGGCACCCGCGAGGCCCTGTTTGCCTTTGCGCAATGTGTGGTTGACCCGACAACAAATCCGCTTGTGCTGATGCCAAACCCTTTTTACCAGATTTATGAAGGCGCTGCCCTGCTGTCCGGTGCCGAACCCTGGTTCATGAATACTACGCGCGAAAATGGCTACCGCCCGGATTTCAGCACGGTTCCCGAAGCAGTCTGGCAACGCTGCCAGCTTGTCTATATTTGCACGCCCGGCAATCCCACCGGCGCAGTCTTGAGCATCGCCGAACTACAGCAACTGATCGGCCTGGCGGATCAACACGATTTCGTGATTGCCTCCGATGAGTGCTACTCGGAAATCTACCCGGAATCCGCCACGCCCCCGGCAGGCCTGTTGCAGGCAGCTGCCGAAATGGGCCGGGATAATTACAGTCGCTGCATGGTATTCCACAGTCTCTCGAAACGCTCCAACGCTCCCGGGTTACGTTCCGGATTTGTTGCCGGTGATGCTGAATTGATTAAACATTTTCTGCGCTACCGCACCTATCAAGGCTGCGCCATGCCACCTGCGACGCAGGCCGCCAGCATCAGCGCCTGGCAGGATGAAGACCATGTGGCCGAAAACCGTACCTTATATACACGGAAGTTCGCAGCCGTGCTGGACATCCTGTCACCGGTACTGGATGTCAGCATGCCGGATGCCGGTTTTTATCTCTGGCCGCAAACCCCCGTTGATGATGCCGAATTCGCACTCGGGCTACTGACGCAGCAGAATGTTGCCGTTTTGCCCGGCAGTTACCTGTCGCGTTCGGCCGCAGGCGTCAATCCCGGCAGCAATCACGTGCGAATGGCGCTGGTTGCACCGCTGGAAGACTGCATCGCGGCCGCCGAGCGCATTAAAACGTATATTGTCAGCCTGTAGACAGTTATCATTAATCGCTTGCATTAAACATATTTCTGGAGAGTGCCTTAAATGAACGATATGCAGTCCACCATTGAAGAAGCCTTTGAACGCCGCGCCGATATCACCCCGCGCAACGTCGAAACCCATGTCAGGGAAGCGACACTGGAAGCTATTGACATGCTTGACCGCGGTACTGTCCGCGTCGCCGAAAAGAAAGATGGCGAATGGGCTGTCAATGACTGGCTGAAAAAAGCGGTTCTGCTTTCCTTTCGCATCGAAGATAACACCTTTATCAAGGGCGGATTTACCAACTACTATGACAAGGTGAGTTCCAAGTATGCCGACACTAACTCGCGTGAGTTCCGCGAAGGCGGCGTGCGGGTGGTACCTCCGGCGACAGCACGCAAGGGCTCCTTTATTGCTTCCGGTGCCGTCTTGATGCCGTGCTATGTGAATATCGGTGCCTATGTAGACAGCGGCACCATGGTGGATACCTGGGCCACGGTGGGTTCCTGTGCCCAGATAGGCAAGAACGTGCATCTCTCCGGTGGCGTTGGCATCGGCGGGGTACTCGAACCGGTGCAGGCCAGCCCGACCATCATTGAAGACAACTGTTTTATCGGAGCCCGTTCTGAAGTCGTTGAAGGCGTCATTGTCGAGGAAGGTTCGGTCATTTCCATGGGCGTCTACATTGGCCAAAGTACCCGCATCTTTGACCGCTCAACCGGCGAGGTCAGCTATGGTCGCATACCGGCTGGCTCTGTCGTGGTCTCCGGCAACCTGCCTTCAAAAGACGGCACCTACAGCCTGTACTGTGCCGTAATTGTCAAACGTGTCGATGAAAAGACCCGTTCAAAGGTCGGCATCAACGAACTGCTGCGTGACATCTAGGCAAATATCAGTTCCATGACAACGCTCTACGGCATCAAAAATTGCGACACCATCAGAAAGGCGCGCCGCTGGCTGGCGAACAACGAAATCGAATACCGCTTCCATGATGTGCGTGCTGACGGTATTACCCGCAGCGATCTGCTGCAATGGATAAAAACGCTCGACTGGGAAAAATTACTGAATTGTCGCGGCACCACATGGCGCAATCTTCCCGAAGCGGTCCGTAACAACATCAGCAAGGCAAGCGCAATTGACATCATGCTGGAGAACCCGGCAATCATCAAACGACCGGTACTCGCTCACGGTAACAGACTTTACCTGGGTTTCAGCACGGACAGCTATCAATCAATTTTCGAGATTCAGACAACAACATGAGCCCCACTCTTGAGTTATCCAGGGCACTTATCGAACGTCCATCCGTCACTCCGGATGACAAGGGATGCCAGCAACTGCTGGCCAAGCGACTTGAAAAGATCGGCTTTGTCATTGAGAACCTGCGATTCGGGGATGTTGATAACCTCTGGGCGCGTCGCGGCACGGCGGCGCCGCTGTTTGCCTTTGCCGGCCACACGGATGTTGTGCCAACCGGCCCGCTAACCGGCTGGATAACCCATCCGTTCGAACCCGAGGTCAGAGACGGCTACCTGTTCGGACGCGGCGCCGCCGACATGAAGAGCAGCATTGCCGCCATGGTAACCGCCTGTGAACGTTTTGTTGCCGGACACAGTGACCACACGGGCTCCATTGCGTTTCTCATCACCAGCGACGAGGAAGGGCCGTCCGTTGACGGCACGATAAAGGTGGTCGAACACCTGGAAGCGCGCAACGAAAAAATTAAATGGTGCCTTGTTGGCGAACCTTCCAGCAAGGATCAAACCGGCGACATCATCAAGAATGGACGCCGCGGCTCCTTGTGTGGCGTACTGACCATCCAGGGCCAGCAGGGTCATGTTGCCTACCCGCATCTGGCTGACAACCCGATACACCGGGCCGCGCCAGCCCT
>DAOVVG010000079.1 GCA_030632175.1 Gammaproteobacteria bacterium | reverse complement strand
GTTAGAGGATCGCGTTGCGCCAGCGCTATCCAGGTCCGGGCCGCCTCGTTCACCTGATCCTGTTCAACATAAAATTCTGCCAGCTCCAGGTAGATGCGCTCTTCATAACTGCGACGGCCATTGCGCCTGAAGAATGCCGCCAGCGGTTCCACACCGCCCAGTGCGGCAAAACTCATGCTGACGACACGGAACACATCGGCGACCTGTTCCTGGTCGGCCGACGACAACTGCAGCAGCTGCGCATCCAGTGTCGTACCCGCTGGTAATTTCAGATCAAGGAATTGAAACAGCACCGACAAGGCATCTGTGTATTGCTCCTGCTTGTACAAACTCCAGCCGAGCTTGTAGAGCGCCTGTTCGTATGCAGGCACCGACGCGCCAAGGTCAACGACTGCCCGGTAGGACTGCCCCGCTTCAACAAAAGCACCCTCTGAAAACATTAGTTCACCGCGTCGAAAGCGAGTGTCGGCATAGAGCCTTATATTGGTATCCGGCGCCTGCTGCAACAGGCGATCAATGGCCGTTAATGCCCGCTGCGCCTCACCACTCTCTTCACAGGCTCTCGACAGCTGATACAGCAGATCGGTGGTATCCGGCCCCTGCGGGTACTTGTTCAACAGGTATTCATAATGGCCAATTGCCTCACCGTAAAACTGCATGGCCACCACTTCCTGCTGCGCAGAACCCCCCCGACCCATCGCTGCCGCTACCTGCAAGTCGGCCGCCTGCTCAACCAGCAGGTCCGCAAGTCGGCGCACAATGCTGTCGTGTTCGGGACCGTTCGGGTAACGCGCAAGATAATCGCGATAGGACACGATGGCCTTTTCCCGATTGATCGCGGCCGTCTCTGCAGACGGTGATCGCTGCGCGCCTTCAGCCTGCACACTATCAGGCACAATCAATCCGGGACGTGCAGCGCAGGCCACCATCAGCAGGCAGGCAACCGGCACGGCCAGACTGCGGCAGGCGTTAACGATCACTGGCCTGATCATAGGTCTTTGCCAGTTCCAGGCTGGCCTGTTCAAGCAGGTCTTCCAGCAATTGCTGACGATGATCCAGTTCATCCAGCGCCAGTGACTGCGCATAGCTTTCGTACAGGGCGATGGCATTTTCTATGCGCTCCCGCAAGCGGAGAATACGTGCCCGCAATGCTGCAATGCGTTCACTCAAGTCCGCCATCCCGTCCAACTCCGGATCAAACGACTCACCCAGCTGCACCATGCGGTCAGTCGCACTGTTGATGGCAGCCGCCAGCTCGCGTAATGCTTCCCCCACAGGTACGGCACCGGAATCAAAACTGTCAGCAGCAACCCGGGGCGAGGTCGCGGGGCTTACCGGGTACGCAAAACGTTTCCCCGGCCGGGAACGTTTACCCGGCACGCTATCCGGATAGGCATAGTCTTCCTGGCCACCCGTCGGCATCTGGAACCTGCCGGTTTCCGGTAACCACACAATCTCGGAATCCGGCAACCAGTTCTCTTCTGCACCCGACATATCCTTTATATATTCAGGTTCCGGGGGCAAACCGGAAAATCCGGACTCGGGTAGTCCTCTAAAGTCCGGTTCCGGCAACGGCTTCACTGTCCGGTCTGCAGGCAGGTCAACTTCCGGCAGCAACGGAATCGCCGGTCCCGGAAGGTCAGTTGATTCACCCTGCCGGTGCGCCCATTGTTGCGCGCTACCCGGCTCACCATCCCGGCCTGCTCGCCCCGGCTCGCCGCCCGGGTATGCCGGCCGGATGCCGGTGGTTACGCCCCCTGATTGCCGCACATCAGGTGACGGGGATAACAAGCTACCACCGGAGCGAGTCGGCGCACTGCCAACAGGGGCGGCAGCCCGCGACAACGCCTCTATGTTACGCAGGCCCTTGTCAACGTTATTCAACATGGACTGCAGGTCACCGTGCCCATGCAGCATTTCCTGAAAATCCCTGCTGGCAAGCAGCGAGCCAAAATACCGGGTATCACCGGGTTGATCCTGACCGGCTGCATCATTATTCTGCAACAGCAATGTCACTGCATTGCCGGTGTTTACGGATTCACGTGCATGTTGCACCTGGTTTAGCTCGCGGGTATAGGTCGTCACTGCGTCTTCATAGTTCCGGGCAGCCGTCTGCAAGGCATCCAGGTCGCGATGTACGGCAGGTACAACGAGCAGTGTCTCCAGCACTGCCGGGTCGGTGGGTGAACGGCCGCGCAGCTCCGTCCAGGGAACCAGTGCCGCTTCACCCTGCCCCTGCTTGTGTGATATCCAGCCCAGCGCCAGTAGCGCCCGGTTCGAGAACGGGCCCTCCGGGCGAACCTTCTCCAGTTGCTTGCGAGCCTGCCTGTAATCCTCCGCCCTGGCAAAGGCATAACCCAGCGAAAGTCGCGCCTTGTCCCGGAGTGCGAGCAGCTCTTCCCCTTTTGCCGGCCTGGCAACCGCCTTCTCCAGCGCCGGCACAGCCTGCTCATGTTTACCTGCCCGTACCAGTGCAATGCCGCGATTGTAGTCAGCATACGCCACCAGTGCCGGCGCACCCTGCCAGGGAACCAGCACCTTTGCAGCGTCCAGGTTATGCCCCAGCGACATCAGCACCGTGGCATAGAGCAACTGGTAGTCCCCGGCAATATCTGCAGGAATCTCACCCTTGATATTGCCCAGCGCTTCCGCCGCGGCCTCGTAATAACCCTTGTGAGAAAACGTCCTGGCCAATTCATACCAGGCTGTGTTTCTCACATCATCAGGAACATCCTCATCAAGCAGGGCGTGAAAATCAAAACCGGCTTCAACATGCAAACCATAGGCAAGTTTCATCCTGGCCAGCAACAACCGGGCGTCGACAGCAGACGGCGATTGCCGATACTGATCTTCTGCCAGCTGCAACCGTGTGATGGCTGTCAGGTAGTCTTGTTGATGCGACAGAAACAGGGCCTCTCCGTAGAGCAGTTCCTGCAGACGTTCACTATCCTGATCTGCAGCCAGGGCCGGCATGACCACTGCGGCAGCCAGCATCAGCAAAGCTCTCGCGGTGCGTCCTGGTGTTGCAAGCAGCCGGTTATGCATCAGCATCACCACTCGCGAATGGTCAGCCCCGGTTCCGCGGTGTCTTCGCGCGGTCCCAGGTGTAATTCCATGTACTTGCGGCCGGCCTGCTTGGTAATGGTGACACTGCGTTGCTGGCTAAAGGCGTTGCCCCTTGCCTGTTCTCCCGTGACAGAAATCACCAGCTGGTGTTCACCATCGTCCACCCTGCCGGTGTAGAGCCGGTGCACCCCACCCGCCTGCATGGCGGCATATTCATTATCGCTGTAGTGGTGTTCGCTGACGGTCTGCCCGTCCAGCTGCAGCGAAATACTGTCAGGCCTGAGCAGGCTGTTGGTGGCGACCGACACCAGCACGATCATTTGCTGGCCATGCGGGTAAAGTGACAACTCCTCGATCAACAAAATTTCCTGGTTGATGTCGAGAATTTCTTCCTTGATGGCCTGTATTTCGCTATCGAGTTTGACAAAGCGATCACGGCTGTCGCCAGAGCCGGAATGGGTACCGGCACCGGTCAGAAAAACACAGGACACGCAGCTAACCAACAACAACCTGAAAGGCTGCCAACAAGGTTTTATACAGGAAAGGTGCATCATCAGGGTGACCGGCTGAACCACCCAGGCTAGACAGGTAACCCGCAGAACAGCACTCATATTTGTCTGCTTTTATACAAATCTAGCCCTCCGCTTCGAGGGTGTCAACAAACAGACGTAACAGCACATGTCCCGGTACGTCCATGTAACGGTAATCCTGTCATTGAAAAGCTACCTGCGTTTATTCAAACGGATGCTTGAGAATAATCGTCTCTGCCCGGTCCGGGCCTGTTGAAATAATGGCGATCGGTGTTTCACACACCGCCTGAACCTTGTCCAGGTAGGCCCTGGCTGCAGCCGGCAACTCATCGTAGCTTTTTACACCGACAGTCGATTCTGACCAGCCCGGCATTTCTATATATTCGGGTTCACACTGCTCAATAAGGTCCGCACCCGCCGGCGGTGCATCCAGCGTCTCACCGTTAAGCCGGTAGTTGACGGCAATCCTGAGTGTTTCAAGACCATCCAGCACATCAAGCTTGGTAATACAGATACCGGTAACACTGTTGATATCCAGTGAGCGCTTCAGGGCAACCGCATCCAGCCAGCCACAACGACGCTGACGACCGGTGGTCGCACCGAATTCATGTCCCTTTTCGCCAAGGTGTTTACCGTCATCATCAAACAACTCCGTCGGAAACGGTCCGGCACCCACGCGCGTGGTATAGGCCTTCACGATGCCGAGGACATAATCTATATGACGCGGACCCACACCACTGCCGCTGGCGGCACCGCCGGCCGTGGTCGTCGATGAAGTCACATACGGATAGGTACCGTGATCGATATCCAGCAAGGCACCCTGTGCACCTTCGAACATAATGCTGTTGCCCTGCTTGCGCAGGCGATGCAGTTCACCCGGTATATCAGTCACCAGTGGGGCAATCTGCTCGCCCTGTGTCAGCGCCTCATCCAGCACCTGCTGGTAATCAACCGGTGTGGCCTTGTAGTAATGTTCCAGTGCAAAGTTGTGGTACTCCATCACCTCGCGCAAACGTTCGGTGAAGTGCGCCGGGTCCAGCAACTCACCCAGCCGCAAACCACGTCGCGAAACCTTGTCTTCATAGGCAGGCCCGATACCACGGCCGGTTGTGCCGATAGCCTTCTTACCGCGCGCCAGTTCGCGCGCCTGGTCCAGCGCAATGTGATAGGGAAGAATCAACGGGCAGGACTCGCTGATCTTCAGGCGTTCACGTGCCGGCACACCGGCCTTTTCCAGCATCGTCAGTTCTTCGAGCAGGGCCGTTGGCGACAGCACCACACCATTACCGATCAGGCACATGACATTGTCCCTTAGAACACCAGACGGAATCAGGTGCAACACCGTGGTCTCACCGTCAATAACCAGCGTGTGACCGGCATTATGCCCACCCTGAAAACGCACCACCGCAGACGCCTTGTCTGTCAGCAGGTCGACAACCTTACCCTTGCCTTCGTCACCCCATTGTGTGCCGATGACAACAACATTTTTACCCATTTGATTTCTCTCTGTTACAGGATATTAATAAACAATACAGCCGGCGTACCCGCCTCCGTCACGCCTGCCTGATCACCCAGCCGTGTTTGTCTTTTGCCAGCACGCGATCACAACCCATGGTGGCGGCATCACCGGCCTGCCCGGGCAGGGCATGAACGACACGCTCACCCTGTTCGCGCAACGCCTTTACCATTACATGCAAATCGGCATCTTCATCCGCGGGTGCAAATATTGCCCCGCTGATACCGCCAAAATCCCGCTGACTCAGATTGATGAGTGTCTTCAGATCGGTACTGAAGCCGGTCGCCGGGCGCGCCCGCCCGAACACCTCCCCGACCGCATCATAACGCCCCCCGCGGGCAATTTCCCGGCCACAGCCGGGAACAAAGACAGCAAACACCATACCGGTCTGGTACTTGTAGCCGCTCAATTCAGCAAGATCATAATTTAACGTCACATCACCTGCCCGCTGTCTCAACAGATTGGCAATCGCATCGAGGTTATCGAGGGCCGCCATCACTGACTCACCGGCACCGGCAAGCACCTCACGGGCACGCTCGAAAACATCCGCTCCGCCGTTCAGTTGCGCCAGTGCCGCAAGCCGGCTGCGCTGCCCGGCATCGGCAACATGCGCCATCAGTATCTCTTCAATCCCGGTGACCGCCTTGCGCTGCAGCGCATCAAACAAATCATTCTCCACGACGGTCGACAAACCGGCATCCCTGGCGAGACCGCGAAAGATACCCACATGCCCGAGGTCTATGTGCACATCGGAAATTTGCAACAGCGACAGCGTCTCCAGCACCAGCTCGAGAATTTCCGTATCACTCTCGATACCGGCATGCCCGAACAACTCCGCACCGATCTGCATGGGGCTGCGTGAACCACCAAACCCGTCCGCACGGGTACGCAAAACCGAACCCATGTAGCACAAGCGCGTGGGTGCGTCGCGTCGCAACGGATGTGCGTCGATACGCGCCGCCTGCGGTGTCATGTCGGCGCGCATACCCAGCATGCGCCCGGTCAGCTGATCGGTTACCTTGAAAGTTTGCAGATCAAGATCATTACCGGTACCGGTCAGCAATGACTCCAGGTGTTCAATCAGTGGCGGAATAATGAGGTCATAACCACGGCAGGCGAACATATCCAGTAATTCGCGACGCGCGCGCTCCAGCCGCCACGCTTCCGGAGGCAGGACTTCTTCAATGCCGTCAGGCAATAACCACTGATCTTTACTGCTCATATTCTGTTTTCTGCTTTCTCGTTAACCCCCTCTCCCTCCGGGAGAGGGTTGGGGAGAGGGAATAAAGATAAAAGATCAGTTATCCGTTCTGTACTTCATACCTTCAAAAACTACCAAATCGCGGACGAGATCCGCGCCTAAAAATATATTCCCTCTCCCTGGCCCTCTCCCGGAGGGAGAGGGGATGCAATGATTAGCAGTTTGCAACACCCGACCGCGGGAAGTGCTATCTCACTATATACAACATAACAACACCACAGAGCATGCTGATAAAGCCCGCTGTCCGTAGCGTCCTGTCATCCAGTTGCGAAACCGTTTCCAGCATACGACGCAGCGACTGCGGATTCAAAAACGGTACCATGCCCTCGATCACCAGCACCAGCGCCAGGGCTGCAAGCAAATCCTGCCAGACCACTCCCATCAGCCGTAAAAAACCCCGGGCTTACGTCCGGGGTCTGTACTGTAAAAGCAGTTCACCGGTTAACGCGACTAGTTGCCTGCATTGCTGCCAAAGTACTTGAAGAACTCGGTATCCGGCTCCAGCACCAGCACATCACCCGGGTTCGCAAGCGCTGCACGATAAGCGGTCATACTGCGATAAAACTCGTAGAATTCCTGATCCTTGCTGTAGGCCTTCGCATAGATTTCCGTGGCACGCGCATCACCCTCACCGCGCAACACCTCGGCATCCCGGGTCGCCTCGGCGAGAATAACAGTACGATCCCTTTCAGCAACCGCCTGAATACCCTTGGCCGCTTCCTGGCCCTGCGCGCGGTGTTCCTTGGCGATCCGCTCACGTTCTGCGCGCATGCGCTGGAACACAGAGTTTCTTACATCTTCCGGCAGTTCAATCTGCTTGATGCGCACGTCAATAATCTCGATGCCGAATGGTTCAACCTCTGCATTACCTTTCAGCGTCAAACTGTCCATCATTTCCGAACGATCATCAGCAACCACCTGCTTGATGGTGCGCCTGTCAAACTCCAGCTGCAGACCGTTCTTGATGATCTGCAACAGGCGCAGTCCCGCCTGGCGTTCGTCACCCATAAATGAGGTGTAATACCTGGCAGGTTCCTTGATGCGCCACTTTACAAAGAAGTCGACCGACACATTCTTCTTCTCACCCGTGAGAAAACGTTCCGGCCGTGTATCCAGCGTGAGTATGCGCTTGTCAAACTTGCGCACATTCATGATGGGCCAGGGTGCCTTGATGTGCAGGCCCGGCTCATAGTTTGACTCAACGATTTCACCCAGGCGGAACTTGATAGCCACCTGTCGCTCATCAACAATAAACAGTGAACTCATCCCAACCAGGATAGCGGCAGCCACCAGCACCATGATAATTTTTATCATCTGCGTGTCCCTCCTTCCCGGGTACTGCTGCGTCCGCCGGACTGCCCTTCCGGCATCGGCGGTGTCACATTAGCTTCAACCTGCTCCCGGGATTGTAACCTCCCCGTACCCTTGTTTCCCATCATCTTGTCCAGCGGAATATACATAAGATTATTGCCGTCCTTCACCGCCATCACCACCTTGCTGGAGTTGGCCAGCACATATTCCATGGTGTCCAGGTACATGCGTTTACGGGTAATTTCCGGTGCCTTTTCATATTCCACCCGCGTTTGTGTAAAACGACTGGCTTCACCCTCGGCCTTGGCAACGATCTGATCACGGTAGGCCATGGCTGCTTCGCGCTTGCGGGTTGCATCACCGCGGGCCTTCGGCAGGATATCCAGCGCATAGGCTTCTGCCTGGTTTTTGTAGCGCACCTCGTCTTCCTGCGCCTTAATGGCATCTTCAAAAGCGCCCTGCACCTCTTCCGGAGGTTGTGGATCCTGCAGGTTCACACTGGTAATAATCAGCCCGGCCTTGTATTTATCAAGGATAGCCTGCGTCAGGTTCTTGGTTTGCAGCACAATCTTTCCGCGACCACCACTAAAGAAAGAGTCCATCGACATACTGCCGACCACTTCACGCAGCGCACTCTCGGTGGCTTCCTGCAGGGTGTAGTCCGGATCGCGTACCTGAAACAGATACTCCATCGCATCCCTGACCTGGTACTGCACGGCGAGTTCGACCTGAATGATGTTTTCATCCTTGGTTAACATCTTGGCACGGTGACTGACGGTACGCAGGTTATCAACGTCGACCTTGTCGACAGTTTCTATACCACGCATGAACCAGTGAGGGCCCGGCCCCGTGGTTTCGTTGTACTCACCGAGTCGCAGCACCACACCGCGCTCTGCCGGCTGCACAATGTAGATACCGGATAACACCCAGGCCACCACAGCAACCACAGCGATCAGGCCGAAGTTCATCGGTATACCGCCACCGCTCTTGCCGCCGCTCTTGCCGCCACGACCGCCAAAGAATTTGTTCATTTTGTCACGCATCTTGCGTGCCATTTCATCGAGGTCCGGCGGGCCATCATTACCACCCTTGCCGCCCCAGGGGTCTTTGTTACCACCACCCGGTTCATTCCAAGCCATAAATTACTCCAGTCAGACCACCTGTTCAGATCAAAGTTAAGGCGCGTGCCAG
>DAOVVG010000248.1 GCA_030632175.1 Gammaproteobacteria bacterium | reverse complement strand
TTGCCGAACTCCGTGAGCGACTGGTGAACACGCAGCTGCAGCTGGATCACAGCCGTAAGGCAATCGAAGCACTCGAGCAGCGCGCGCGGCAGCAAGCAGCCAAAGCCGTGGTCGAGAAACCACCCCCGGCGCCCGCTGCAAAACCGGTACCCGCCAGGCAGGGCTTTAGCCTGCGGTTTGCATCCGCTGCCGCACTCGACCGGCAGGTTGCGGCGGGCAGCGTCAGTCTGTACGGCATGGCAGATAAACAGGCGTGGCGTCTGTCGATGGCGGCGGGCAGACCAGCCGCTGCAGCGGCGTCTTTCCCGGGATGGTTTCACGAGATGTCGGCGGTGACCGTCCCGGCACACTACCTTCACAGCCTGGAAAATGCGGCTGACGGCCCCGGACAGTCACGCGTTGTGTGGGGGGTGCAATTGCCTGCGGCTACCAAAGCGGCCATCGCCTCGCTGGTAGAGGCACAACGGGCAGAGGGACAGCAAGGTGGTGCGCTGGTGATCGGGGGCGACGGCCAGGTAACACTGGAGCCATGATGCCATGCTAGCCGGACCTCACACCCTGTTTGCATTACTGGTTCTGCTGCTGACTGCCGGTTGTAGCCAGAATCCGTTGCGTTTCGAAGACAATACCGGGTCGTCGCTGCAGGATTGGGTGGACACCGAACTTGCCCCTTACGTGTCGCAACAGCTCGGCCAGCACCCGCGCTTCAAGGGTGAACCGGTGATTGTGGTGCGTCTTGATGGCGACGATATACAACCGGACATCGACGGCCTGACACGCAGTATTCGTGACCAGCTCATGGACAGCCTGCTTAAAACGCCCGGCGTACACGTGCCCTGGCAACCACAACAACAGCAAGCGCAGCATCACCGCCGGCTGGAGCAGGTGCAGTGCGGCAGAAGTCGTGATGCCAGTTATTATATTGGTATCGAGATTGCGCGGTCGGCAACGGCGCAGTTCCGCGTGTCGGTGCGTGCCCTGGACGTGCAGGCAGGTGAATGGGTCAGCGGCTTCAGCCATCTCTGGTCGGGAAGTCTGACCGCTAACGAGTTACGCGCCCTGCAAGAGCGGCGTACCGATGAGTCGCTGCGGGGTCTCAGGGTTTTACCCTTCAGCGCCGGGCAGCCGGACCTGGCCGCCACCTACCTGGCCAACAACCTGAGTTGCCTGTTGCGTCAACAGGATGTGGAAGACCTCAAAATCAAGGTAGATACATTGGCCTCTGACCAGCCGCAGCTGCGTACCCTGTTGCAGTTGATTGGCAACAACCTGTCGCGTTACCGGGAGGTGCAGGTGACCGATACCGAGCGGCAGGCAAACTTCGTGCTGCGTGGCGAGACACACATGGTTCATCCAGGCCTCTACCAGGTCTGGGTGATACTGCACCCCAGGGGCTCCGGCGACCACCTTGCCGGTATGGACACGGCGACATACGTGCGTATCCCGCCGGCTGGCAGCCATCCCGGGAAGCGCAGCGTGGCACAGGATAGCAACGCGATGAAACCGGGTATTGCCCGGGTGGAACTGGTGCGGCACAGCAACAACGGTGTCTATCGTGACAAGTGTAACAACGGGCAGCACGGTTGCCCGGTACTGGAAGTGGATGTCGAACAGGCCGACGCGGTGTTTGTGATTGCGCATGGAAACAAGGACGGCATCACGCAACTGTCCACTGCCTGCGACGTGACTGCCCCTGCACAGCAACACCCGGGAAGCTATGCCTACCGGTTTCCAGAGGCACGTTTCCAGTCGTCCGACTGGCCAACGGTCTATGCCATCGCCGTCAGTGGCACTGAACCGGAACGGCAGTTTCGCCAGTTGATGCAGGACCTGCCCGACGCCTGCGGCAATGCCACCAGTAACGCCAGCGGCCTGCAAGGCGGTGCTGACAGTCGGGCGCAGTGGCTGGACAGACTTGATCGCCTGATCGCGGCGAACCGCGACCATGCAGTGTGGACGGCGAGGCGGCTGCCATGATGCGCGCTAGCGGAATTCTGGTGAGTGCGTTGTTGATGTCAGGGGTATTCCTGCTGGCACTGAGTAGTGGTAATTCGCCGACGCTGCTGAGGGAGGTCGTTAACAGCGAGGCCGACACAAACCACACGGACACCGAGCTGGCACCTGCAAAGGAGGTGCCGGTCGAGAATACCGTCGACAGCCCGGAGCTTCCGGTGACAGACACCGCCGGTATTGTTAAGGAGGGCCAGCCGGGTGTTAAGGACAATGGATTTGTACTGGATCCACAGTTATGGAACCAGTCAATGGATGAGCACAAAACGACCAGCCGTGATGACGTCGCGGCAGTGTCGCGCTACCTGGTCTGGAGTCCGTTCCACAGCGAGTGGGCTGCAAACGGTTTTGCACGACGCCTGGCACTGGCGACCGATGTACCCGTGGAAGTGGTTAATGAAAGTCCGGGAAACTACCAGGTGGTTTTCAGTTACCGGGATGACGGGGAACGCCAGGCGCTGGTTGAGCGTATTGAAACAGTGACCGGACTCGAGCTGGAATAATCATGAAGCCGCAGACATGGATATTGATGCTTTGTATAAGTGTGTCGTGGGCCACCACGGCGGCTGCGAAAACGGATGCGTCGATCAATCGCCAGGCAACGGAGGCACGCTGGCAGGCCTATGCGTCGACTGCACTGCAGACACAGCCGGCGCTGGATTTTCCCTATGCACATTGTTTCAGTCGTGCGGCCACTGCCCACGACCTGCCGGAAACCCTGTTAATGGCAGTCGCCCGCGGGGAGAGTTACTTCTAAGCACGTGCCCGATCCACGGCAAATGCCTATGGCCTGATGCAGATACTCTGGCCCGGCACGGCAAAACACCTGGGGCTGAAACAGTTGTCCGAGGTGCTGGATCCCTGCACCAATGTCGATGCGGGTGCGCGCTACCTGAAGGAACTGCAGCAACGCTATGACGGCAATCTGTATCGCACCCTGGCAGCCTATAACTACGGACCTGCCCGGATTCCTGTGTCCGGGGGGCGCTTGCCGGATGGTGCGGTCTGGTACAGCGCCTATATCATGCGGCATCTTGATTATGTCCTGAATGGCAGCAGCAAAGCGCGCAGCGGCACCGCACGGCAACGCTACGCGGGGCAAGACCGCCAGTTCATTATTCATTTTTCCCGTCCCTACCGCGCGGCTGCGTTTGTTGACCGGCTGCAACCCCGCTTCGGCGACCTGCGCCTGGACTGGTTCCGGCTACCGGACGGCGGCTTCGACGTGGTGCTGCAGTATGCCGACGAGGCCGAACGGAGCAGGGGACAGCAATTGCTCGACAAGATGGGGTTTGGATAAATGTATCAATCGAATTTGATTGTGAATCCCATAATGGGCACGCCGCTTTACTGCTTTGCCCATCCTGCAAGTAGCGTTAATAGTAGGATGGGTAAAGCGAAGCGTACCCATCATGCACTTTTGGGTATCTGGTACGAAGCTGGCAACATGGTCCCTTCTCCCTCCGGGAGAAGGACAGGATGAGGGGACATAAATCAGGCAGTTGTCTTGATTTTATCCCCTCTCCCCAACCCTCTCACGGATGGAGAGGGGGTTAACGGAGCACGCTAATGAAAACTGGAATGCGGATGCAGGTCCTGTTGCTTGTTTGGATGATGAGCGGTTTCGCGAGCGCCGTGGAATTCCAGGCGTTTGCACCGGTGTTGAATGTGGAGCCTGTTATTGAGACACGTTATGAGCCGGTTACGCGCCGGGTGTGCACTGAGCCGGACGAGTCGGCACGGGAATTTAACGAGGTCGCGGCGACCATCGGTGAGGATATCCGGCGTCAGGCCAGCCTGTGGCAGCAACAGCACCGCTGCAGAAACGTCACTGAACAACGTGCCCGTGAACACATTGTTGGCTACAAGGTAACGTATCGTTATGGCGGGGAGACGGAAACAACACGGTTGTCTTATGATCCGGGTGAGCGCATGCCGGTGAATGTCAGCCTGTCGCCAATGAAGTGAACGTTGACCCCGTCATTGCAGGAGCGCCGTTGCCGGTGTGGATCGCGGACGAGATCCGCTCCTACCCCAATAGAAACATTTGCGGGGACGCATCAC
>DAOVVG010000032.1 GCA_030632175.1 Gammaproteobacteria bacterium | reverse complement strand
GCTTGCCTTTTCCGAAACCGGTCACCTGTGGCTGGCAACACTGCACGCCAATAATGCCAACCAGGCCATGGGCCGGATTATTAACTTCTTCCCGGAAGAGCGCCGGCCACAGTTGTTTATGGACTTGTCCATGAACCTGAAGGCTTTCCTCGCCCAGCAGTTGATTCCGCGCGCGGATGGTAACGGGCGGCGGGTGTGTGTCGAAATCCTGCTGGGTACCCCGCTGGTGCATGATGTAATCCGCAAGGGTGAAATACACAAGCTGAAGGAGCTCATGAAGCAGTCAGGTCAGCAGGGTATGATTACCTTTGACCAGGCCCTGTTTGCGTTGTTCAAGGAGGGTGAAATCACCCAGGAAGACGCCCTGCACTATGCCGATTCCGCCAACGAAGTACGCCTGATGATCAAACTGGACAAGAGCGATATCAACAAGTTTGCCGCTGCCATGGACGACGTATTTCTGGAAGAGCAGGAGTAGCTCTCCGGCGTGTGTCCGGGGCGACTGACTAGTCCCAGTTAACCGCCTGTGCATCAAAAACAGGGCCGTCAACACAGACACGTTTCATCGCGGGCCCCGCGGGCGTGTTGATCTCAACGGTACAGCCGGCACAGCCACCCACGGCACATGCCATGAATTCTTCCAGTGAAACCTGGCACGGCAGTTCATATTCGCGGGCCAGCGCGGCGGTTGCCGCCAGCATCGGATGCGGTCCACAGGCAAATATGCTGACTTCATTGCGCTCTTCTGCAGATAACGCATCCAGCCAGTGACGTGCCAGACCGGTAATATAGCCTTCATAACAACCCGGATAACCCTGCAGGCTGGCAAGCCGGCTCGGTACATCCCAGTCTTCGAGTAATGGCATGCCTGCAATCACGGCATCCGGCATCCCCGGCAGCAGGAAACGTGACGGGTGTGGTGTGAACGGAAAGGGGACTTCAGACCCCATGAAGACGACCGGTTGCCAGTGCTTGTCATAGCGCAAGCGGTCTGCCAGAAACACCATCGGCGGTATGCCGACGCCGCCGCCCAGTAACAGCGTGCGTGGACGTGCGCGATCTGTCACAAACGGCATGCCGATCGGCCCGATCATGTTTATGTACTCCCCTGTGCCGCGTTTTGTCAGTGCGTGCGTGCCGGTACCGACATCCTTGTAGAGAAATTCAACCCAGCCTGCCTCTGTACTGGCGCGCATGATGGACAGGGGTCTGCGCATCGGCAGGGAGGGATCGCATTGCAGGTGGGCGAAGCTTCCCGGTAATGCCCGCGCTGCGCACTCGGGCGCCTGTACGCGCAGTACATACTGGTCACCCGGGTAGCTGTCATGCAGCAGAATTTCTGCATCCTCTACAAACAGGGTGTTGCGCTGTGATTGGCTGTCTTTTCCCGGCATGCTCAATCCAGTGAGTAAACCCGGTTGCCGGCCAGTAGCGTGTGTGTCACGCGGCCCTTGAATTCCCGTCCCATGAAAGGCGTATTGTGTCCACGACTTTGTATTGTGCCGGTGTCGAGCTGCCAGGTCAGTTCCGGGTGAAACACGCAGATATCTGCGGTGGCTCCGACAGCCAGCGTGCCATAGGGCAGCCCCAGTATCTTTGCCGGGCCGGCGGTCAGTCGGTGTATCAGATCGGTCAGTTCAATCGCCCGTTCTTCGACCAGCTGCAGGCTCAGTGGCAGCAATGAATCGAGTCCGGATATCCCCGGTTCGGTTGCCGGGAACGGTCTCAGCTTGGCATCCGCTTCGTGTGGCTGATGGTCCGAACAGATAGCCGACAGGGTTCCCGACTGCAGGGCATCGCGTAATCGCTGCCGGTCCTCGACGGTACGTAGCGGCGGCAGCAGGTGGCATTGGCTGTCAAACTCGCTGATGTCGACTTCCGACAGGTAAAGATAGGGTGTAGCGACATCAGCGGTCACCGGCGCGCCGTCAAACTGAGCCCGCGCCAACATCTGTACGGCACGTCCGGTCGTCAGTCGGCAGAAGTGCGCACGTACGCCGGTTTGTTCGATAATAGCAAGGTCGCGTGCGACCGCAGCAGTTTCTGCGGCCTCCGGAATGCCCAGCAGGCCGAGCCGGGTGGCAACCCTTCCTTCATGCGCACAGCCCTTGTTGGCCAGCCAGTGGTCATTGGGATATAAAAAGACCGTCAGATCATAGGTGGCTGCATATTCCAGCGCACGTCGTTGCACCAGTGGATTAAGTAATGGCTGCATGGCATTACTGACACCGACACAGCCGGCCTTTTTGAGCGCAGCCATTTCGCTTAACTGTTCTCCGTTAAGCCCCTGGGTCAGTGCGGCCAGCGTGACAATGCGCGCCTTGCCGGCAGCTTCTGCACGCAGACGGATAAATTCAGTCACTGCCGGTGTGTCAATGACCGGGTTGGTGTCCGGCGGGCAGCACAGGGTGGTTATACCGCCGCTGGCAGCCGCTCGTGATTCGCTGGCAATGGTGGCTTTGTATTCCTGGCCTGGTTCGCGCAGCCGTGCGCAAACATCTATCAGCCCCGGGCAAACAATCTGGTTACTGGCATCAATTTCCTCGTCGACAGTGAAACCGTCCGGTACCTGCCCCAATGCGGCTATTTCCCCGCCGGCAACAAATACGTCCTGTATCGTATCTACCTTGTTGGCCGGGTCGATTACCCGTCCGCCGCTGATGCGAATCCTGCGCTGTTTGATATCAGCTGGCATGTGGCTGCTCTACCGGTGCTTCCCTGGGAGACATGGCCATGGACATCACTGCCATGCGTACAGCGATGCCGTGGGTGACCTGTTCCAGGATGACCGAACGCGGTCCATCGGCAACCTCCGAGTCCATCTCGACCCCGCGGTTGATGGGCCCCGGATGCATGACCGTGACGTCCGGGCTGGAATAGGCAAGCTTGTCCTCTGTCAATCCGTACAGTTCGAAATACTCGTGTTCACTCGGCAACAGCGCACCCTGCATGCGTTCGCGCTGCAGCCGCAGCATGATAATAACGTCGACATCCCTGATGCCTTCCTGCAGATCGTGAAACACGTGCGTGCCCAACGACTCAGCATGTGCGGGTATCAGGGTTTTCGGGGCGACAATGCGTACCTCGCCGGTATTCAACAGGTTCAGTGCGTGAATCTGTGAGCGGGCAACGCGCGAATGCATGATGTCTCCGACAATGGCAACGCGCAGGCGGCCAAAGTCCGGCCCCTTGACGCGGCGAATGGTAAACATGTCCAGCATTGCCTGTGTCGGGTGTGAATGACGTCCGTCGCCGGCGTTAATGACGCTGACATGTGGTGCTACATTGCTGGCGATAAAGTGTGCGGCGCCACTGTCTGCGTGCCGGACAACGAACATATCAACATGCATTGCTTCCAGGTTGCGCAGTGTATCCAGCAGGGTCTCGCCTTTGGAGGCGCTGGACTGGGTGATATTGATATTCAGAACGTCGGCAGAGAGACGCTTTGCAGCCAGTTCAAAGGTTGTTCGGGTGCGGGTGCTGGCTTCGAAGAACAGGTTGACGATGGTCTTGCCGCGCAGCAGGGGTACTTTCTTTACGGTCTGCTCGGTAACGCCGGTAAACGATTCGGCTGTGTCGAGTATGTCGTTCAGCAACTGGCGGTTCAGTCCGCTGATAGAGAGAAAGTGGCGCAGCTGGCCGTTATCGTCAATTTGCAGACTGTCCCTGCTCATGCCGTTTTCTGAATTTCCAGTGTCAGTGGGTCGGGACCCGAGAGTTTGATCTGTTCATCCGCTTCAAGCTCGACGTGTCGTCCGACGACGTTTGCCTGAATCGGCAGTTCGCGGCCACCGCGATCGATCAGGGTTGCCAGCATGATAGAAGCGGGACGGCCGTAATCAAACAGTTCGTTCAGGGCGGCGCGGATGGTACGGCCGGTATACAGCACATCATCGACAAGAATAATGTGCCGATCGTCAATGCTGAACGGCAGTTCGGATGGCTTGACGACCGGGTTCATGCCAATGCGCGTGAAGTCATCCCGGTAAAAGGAGATATCGAGACTGCCGAGCGGTTCACTGATGCCCAGTTGCCGGTGCAGCCGTTCTGCAACCCATACGCCGCCGGTATGAATGCCGACAATGGCCGGGTTGGTGTATTCGGGGCGACTGATGTGCTTACCCAGCCGGGTGGCCATGTCGTCAATGATGGTTGTCGTGTCTTCCAGTTTAGTCATGCGGGTTATCTGTTTCCAGCCAGTCCTGCAGTATGATCATCGCAGCGACTGCATCGACCCCCGCTTTTGCGGCAGCCTTGTCCCTGCGTTGCAGTTGTTCTGCTGCGTGTGAGCTTAATCTTTCATCCATTGTATGTACCGGCAACCCGGAACGCCCTTCGAGTTGCCGTGCAAACTTGCGAGCAGCCGTGGTGATGTCGGAGTCACTGCCGTCAGCGTGCAGTGGCAGACCGACTATCAGCCCATCAGGTCGCCAGTCATTGATTAATTCCGAGATCCTGTCCCAGTCGGGCTGCTGGTTGCGGGCATTCACCGTGCAGAGTGCCGTCGCCGTGCCGGTAATGCTTTGTCCGACGGCTACCCCGATGCGTTGTGTACCAAAGTCGAATCCAAGCAGCGTTTGCAAGATTATACTGCATGCTCTGTTTGAGCGGCATGCATATAATCATGACTCATCAGGCATGCCCCGCATCGCTGGATAACAGGTTAAGATCAATGCCCAGCAGCGCCGCCGCCGCCAGCCAGCGTTGTTCGCTTGGCGTCTCAAATACGATCTTTGAGCTGGCAGGCCCGCTCAGCCAGGTATTGGCGGCGAGTTCGCTCTCCAGTTGTCCGGCGCCCCAGCCGGCGTAGCCCAGGGTCACAATGGCGTTTTTCGGACCCTTGCCTTCGGCGATGGCCTGCAGGATATCGCGTGACGAGGTGATGCCAATGGTGTCGGTGACCTTGAGTGTTGCTTCCCAGTCACCAGAAGGTTCATGTAGCACGAATCCCCGGTCATTCTGTACCGGGCCGCCCATATAGACCTGACGTGAGGAAATTTCCTCGTTACAGGCCTTGATGCCCATATGTTGCAGTATTTCACCAAGCTGCATATCCAGCGGCCGGTTTATAACGACACCCAGTGCGCCATTTTCATCATGTTCGCAGATGTAAGTGGTGGTGTGATGGAAATTGGGGTCATCCAGTGCCGGCATGGCAATGAGGAAGTGGTTGTTCAGAGAATGGTTGGTACTCATATCCATAGTATCGGGTAGGACCCTGTTGCCTTCAAGTCCCTCTATAGATATAGCTAGCGACTCTTTAGCCGATTGGTCGTGGAAAACTCCCAGGTGCGCGTAATGTGCATAATGTCAGCCTCTTTGAGGATATCCTCCGGAAACGGGGGAAAGGGTGCCGCCAGGTTGACGATGCGTTTGGCGGCCTCGTCGATCACCTTGTGTCCTGACGCTCGCATGATGCTGATGTTGCGTACCGTGCCGTCGGCATTCATGGTGACATCCATAATGAGTTTGCCGGACAGGCCCGAACGACGTGCCTCGTCCGGATAATTCAGATTGCCGACCCGCTCGACCTTTTTGACCCATTCGCTCATGTAGTTTGCGTACTTGTACTCCTGGGTGCGCGCAGATACATAAATGTGACGGGGCCTGTGGGCGTAAGCCTGCATCGACTCGTTGAGCTGTTCGTTCAGATTGATCATCTCCATGCTGCGCTCAATCAGCTCGGTGGCAGTGACATCCGGTTTCGCGGTCTCGGGTGTTTCAGTTTTCTCCTGGTGCACTTTTTCTGTCGCGACCCTGGTAGAAACCACCTGCGTCGGCGAAGCTGTGGGCTGCTGTGGTGTGACGGCCGGTGCCTGTTCGGGAATCGCCTGTGTGGGTTTGACTTTCTCGGTCGTGTTGCCGCCCCCGTCCTGGCTGGTCTGCGCCAGGTAATCGGCTTCATCCGGCGGTGGTGTGCTGCGGTTGGAAACGGTGATATCCAGTGTTGGCAGGATATTCTCGGGTGGCGGGTTGTCAAATTGCCCGAAGGTGATACCCAGAATGATGATGGCGTGCAAGGCGATGGCAAAAAACAGCGTCATTGCCATTCTGTCTGTCGCTGTGACCGGAGATGGTTCGAGCAGCGGTGCGTCTGTATTCAGCATGAGATCTCTTCGTTACACATCGCCCGTGCGATTATACCGCTGACGATACCAAACAAAAGCGCAGCCGTTAACAGTATCGGGAACAGTCGCCATACCGCAATGTTCGGGATAAACAGCAGCCACGCAAGGGTGAACTGTCCAGTCATGTGTGCAAGTGCGGCCAGCATTCCGTAGCCGATGGCGCTGAATCCATCGCCAGGCAGGCGGGTGGCAAACCACAGTGCCGTCATGCTGAAGACGGCGCCGCCAAGACTGAGAATAAACGTCGGCGAAAGGAATGTGCCGAGCAGCAAACTGCCGCAGACAACTCGCAGGAAGCTCACCCATGCAGCGCTGCGCCAGCCGAACTGGATCAGTACCGCTATGGTAATGACGTTGGCAAGTCCCGGTTTGAAACCCGGCAGTGGAGAGGGGATAGCGCTTTCCAGTATGTGAATACTGATTGCCAGCGCGGTTAGCCAGGCAATGCGGTGGTCTTCATGAGTGGTTTGTATCTGCACGCAGAACCGGGCCTGTTGTTCGAGGATTGTCCTATCTTACCTGTTACCAGCAGTGCTTACGTAAATACCTTGAATATTGTTTGTAGGTGTCATGTCCCCTGGAACCCTGGAGTTTCTTCCTGTTGTCATGACAGCGCTCCCGTTGTTCGGCGCGCTCGCGGGCGCTCTTGAGTCTTCTGGCCTGTGCCTGTTGCGCCTGCTGTTGCGAGCGTTGCTGTATTTGCTGCAGTAATTCTATTTCCGATGAGCGCAGGCCGCTGCCGATGTTGCGCGGTGAATCCGGGGGCTGGATTTCACTCGCCACAATGGCACTGTCCGGTGCGCTGTCACTGAAATGTACCTGTCCCTGCCGATCTATCCATCGGTAAATGGTATCAGCGCAGACGCAGCTGACTTGCAGGGCAAGCAGCAAGGCGCTGGAGTGAATGCAGTAACGAGACATGGTTGGGTGATATTCTTTTACTATATGATTTATAAGGATATATTTAATTTTTTTCTATTTTCCGGCAGACCGGGTGCCTGTCAATAACGGTAGCTGCTCAAACGCGAGGTGGCTATTCGCAAGGGGCTGTTTTACAGGTCAGATTTTTTCTATATCAAGCCGGTCAGGGCGGTAGGATGAGGCGCCAATAAATCCTCGTGGTACGCGAAATACTGTGATAACTGCAGGTGTCTACGGGGTGTTTACTGTACGTGCGGGGTGCAATGAACCCGGGAATGGACGAGAAAAGTATCTTTCAGTTGAAAGATATTTAATTGATCCTGACGGTGCTGCTGGCGAGTTTGAGGAGATACTGGATACCCGATATTCAGGCAGTAATTTCCTGTATATCAAGCTCCCCAAACGCAAAAGCGCCTGCAGGTTTTACCAGAATGATAAGCGGATTTCTTCTGTACGGGAGGAAATTGTACGTTTGTTATCTTCCGGCCAGTGACTGTCATTGTTGTAAATATATGCATAGAGGGGTTTTAGTATGAAATGTTTTTTCACCAAAATATCCACGGTCGCCCCGCAATGCCCCCGGATATTCTTCAGAAGTTAACGGCATCAAACCGCGGGTGCTGGCCGTGCAGGGTCAGGCTGATGCGGTTTGGCAGGCAGGCGGCAATTTCACCGGATGCCTGCAACCACCCGGTTTGTACACAGACCTGGCCCCTGCAGGGAGAACGGACAAACCGTGCGCGGCCCCGCCTGACTTCAATGACGCTGTCACCCAGTGGTCCGTGAACGTGCAGGGTGCGGTCCCGGGACAGTTCTCCGGTTAATGGTTCATCATTGCCCGCCTGTATCTGTACATAGTCTGCGTGCTCGTTGCCTGCCCACAATCGGGCGTACAGGAACGGTAGTACGCATACGATGATCACCAGCAGAATGTGGTCTGCACGGGTCATGAGAGCGGTTCACTCAGCCTGATTTCTGCAGTGTTGTCCGGTTCGAAGCGGATGCGTGACTGCATCGCCGGATTCATGTGAATAACACCATTGGCGTCGATTAGCATGACCAGACCGATATGCATGCTCCGGGCAATTTCAACCCAGTCTTCAGGGCCGGCAACGAACAGCGCGGTGGCGGCAGCGTCAGCCGTGGTTGCATTGTCATGGACGACAGTGACAGAGATGGTCTGGTCGGCCGGATAGCCGCTGCGCGGGTCAATAATATGGTGATACCGTTTGCCGTCGACTTCAAAGAAACGCTCATAGTCTCCGGAGGTGAATACGCTGGTGTCGCCGTCGATTTCAATACTGGCAAGAATGCCGCTCTGACGCGGTTGTCGAATGCCGATGCGCCAGGACCGGTCTCCATGCTGACCGATGGCGCGCAGGTCGCCACCGGCGTTGACGATGGCGTTTTCGATACCGAATTCACGCAGGCGCTCGATGGCGCGGTCTATCGCGTAACCCTTGGCAAAGGCGCCGAGGTCATAGCTGACGGCCGGGTTGCGATTGACAAGCCGTGTGCCGGTGAAACTGACATCATCAGTTGCCGGTGCCTGTGCTACCAGTGTCGCGATTGCGTCGGTATCCGGGAGAGTGCCAACAGGCAGCGGGTTATCGTGGAAGCCCCACAGCGCTACCAGTTTTCCAATGACCGGGTTGAACAGACCCCGGCTGAGCTGTGACAAATGGCCTGCTTCCTGCAGCAGTGGCAGAATTGAAGGGTCCGGCGTAAACGGTTGCATGCCGGCAAGCTGTTCATTGGTGCTTGCCAGCGCACCTGGTTGCCAGGCGTGCCAGCTGGACTGCATGGTCAGCAGCTCCTGTTCGAGCTGTTCGCTGGCCCGGGCCGCCAGTGTCGGGTCAGCCCCGTATATACTGACTTCAATGAGGGTGCCCAGGGCAAAAAAACGCTCATGAAAGACCGTTTCAGTGCTGCTGCACCCGCCCAGGAAGGCTGTCAGCAGTATAATGATAGACAGTTGGGGATGGCGCATGGCTATGTATTCAGCTGTGCATCAATAGCATCCATCAACTGGCCGGCGATGTCCGCGTTATAGAGTTTGTCGAGTTCGCGAATGCAGGTCGGGCTGGTGACGTTGATCTCGGTCAGGTAGTCGCCAATGACATCAAGACCGACAAATAGCAGGCCCTGTTCACGTAATGCCGGGCCGACCTGTGCGCATATCCAGCGATCACGCTCGCTGAGGTCAACGCCTTCGCCGCGTCCACCGGCAGCGAGATTGCCGCGCGTCTCGCCGGCAGCCGGGATACGAGCCAGTGCCTGCGGAAACGGCTCCCCGTTAATCATCAGGATACGCTTGTCACCCGCAGTAATCTCCGGGATGTAGCGCTGTGCCATGGCGCTGATAGTGCCGTTGCCGGTAATGGTTTCCAGTATGACGTTAAGGTTCGGGTCGTGCTGCTGTACCCGGAAAACAGAGGCGCCACCCATACCATCCAGTGGTTTGACAATGATGTCACCGTGCTCGACAAGAAATTCTTTCAGTACCCGCATGTCACGACTCACCCGCGTTGGCGGGCAGCATTGGGAAAACCAGGCGGTATAGAGCTTTTCGCTGGCATTGCGGATCGATGCCGGCTTGTTCACGACCAGCGTGCCATGTGCCTCGGCACGTTCCAGCAGGAAGGTGGTGTAGATGAACTCCATGTTTATCGGCGGGTCCTTGCGCATCAGGACGACATCCAGTTCATCAAGTGGCGCGGTACGCGTATCTGACAGGGTAAACCAGTTGTTCTCATCTGCACGGACTTCCAGTCGTGCCAGCCTGGCGTGGCAGCGGCTGTCCTGCAGAAACAGGTCCCCCTGCTCCATGTAATACAGCTCCCAGCCGCGTTTGCCGGCCGCCAGCAGCATTGCCAGCGTACTGTCCTTGTGGAAATTAATTGCCCCGATCGGGTCCATAACGACGCCCAGTTTTTTGGTCATGGTGTTCCTTTTTTCTGAAAGACGGTGGTGCTCTGCATTAAAACGGCACGGCGGCATTAAGTTTGTTGAGCGAGTGACGATAAATCAATGTAGCAGGCTGCTGATACTAAATTAATTTGTGCCGCGGGGTAACGATGAACGCACCACAGATCTCGCGGTTTTATTATGGAACAAATTAAAAGTATATAAATCAAACACATAGGTGTGAACATGCAGAGCAGTATACCAGCAGGTGAGGTAAATGAAGCCGTTGAAGGGGCAGAGGCGGCCAACGAGGGCGCCAGCGGAGCCTTCAAGGTGATGGTAATTGATGACAGCAAGACCATTCGCCGTACCGCCGAGACCCTGTTGAAGAAGGAAGGCTTTGTGGTGATTACGGCCACAGACGGTTTTGAGGCGCTCAGCCTGATTGCGGATCACCAGCCGGGTCTGATCCTGCTGGACATCATGATGCCGCGTCTGGACGGGTACCAGACATGCGCACTGATCAAGCATCACCGGGTGTTCAAGCATACACCGGTTGTCATGCTTTCCAGCAAGGACGGTTTGTTTGATCGCGCGCGGGGGCGTGTTGTCGGTTCTGATAACTACATTACCAAACCCTTTACCCGGGAAGAATTGTTGTCAGTGATTGAACAGCATATTCCGAAGGCAGAGTAACAATAGTACAACTGACGCACTACGTTGGATATTCCACAGAGGCAATACACATGACACAGATAATGATTGTTGACGACTCACCGACTGATATGCATCTACTGAAGAAGATGCTGGAGAAAAATGGTTTTAATATTCTGACTGCGTCAGATGCCGGCGAAGGTATCGAGGTAGCCAGGCGCGAGCATCCGGATCTTATTCTTATGGATGTGGTGATGCCGGGTCTTAACGGCTTTCAGGCGACACGTGAACTTACCTCGCACCCTGATACGTCGGCGATACCGGTTATTATCGTTACCCGCAAGGATCAGCAGGTCGATCGGGTGTGGGGTATGCGACAGGGCGCGCGTGACTATGTGACGAAACCGGTCAAGGAAAGTGCGCTGCTGACTCTTATCAATGAAGCGCTTGCTGCGTAACCGGTCATGGCAGATAAAAACATTATAAATCCGGTAGCGATCCTCAAGAATATTGAGGAGTCCTGCCGCGGCAGTGCGGTTGGCTTGCCGCGCAAGGCCGAGGCCTCCAACGCATGGTCCGGTATTACCTTCCGTCTTGGTGGCCATACGCTGCTTGCACCCATGGATCAGGTGGTCGAAATTCTTGATGTGCCTGCACTCTCCGTCGTTCCGCTGACACAGCCATGGGTGCGTGGTATCGCGAATATTCGCGGCAACCTGCTGCCGGTGATCGATCTGAACGGTTATCTGGGCAATGAAATGACGCGTGTGACTGACAAGAGTCGTGTTCTGGTCATCAATTATGAAGGGATTTATTCCGGGCTTGTTGTTGACGAGGTGATGGGGCTCAAGCACTTTCTGGAAGAGGAATACATGGAAGACTGGGCAGATGTAGATGCGTTGCTGCAGCCGTATATTGGTGGTGGCTATCGCAGAGACGAGCAGGTGTGGGGGGTGTTCAGCTTGTTTACGCTGGCTGACTCACAGCAATTTTTACAGGCAGCTGTTTAACCAGGTTTCGGGAAGACAGTTTTTATTTGGATTTTAATCTTGCAGTTTGAACTGATGGGTCAGGAGAACGACCATGAAAACGAATGTTAAAAAGTTAGGCGCCAGTAACAAGATGAAGGCTCTTTCCTTCTTTGTTTTGTGTGCGATCTGTGCAATGGCGTGGACCTTTGTCAATGTTGGCAAGCAGGTCGGCCTGGATCAGGCAAGACTGGCTGATGTCGGTGAGCAGCTGGTGTTGTCACAACGGGTGGCCAAGTACGCGTTGGCGGCGACTACGGGTGACTCCGATGCCTTCAGCAAGATGGAGACATCCAAAAACCAGTTCACGGGAATCCTGGACAAGCAAATGGCCGGTTTCGGGAAAACTGAGACACCCGAGAGTATAGCCCTGAATGACCTCGGTAATCGCTGGAGCGGTTTTCGCTACAATATTGACGAGGTACTGGAAGGCCAGTTTCTGATTATTGCAATGGCCGAGGCTACCACTCTGATGAGCGAGGTTATGCCGCAGCTCATGGAGCATACGCAGGGCATTGTTAACGAGCTGATGAAAACCGGTGCCAGCGCCGAGCAGGTCAGACTGGCCAGCCAGCAGGCGGTGCTTGGTCAGCGCATCGTCAACAGTCTTAATGCAGTTATGACAGGTCAGGGAACCGAGTCTGCCGCCGTGGCTTTCGCGGCGGATACCCGGGAATTTGGCCGTGTGCTTGACGGCTTCATGCGAGGTACCGGTGGTATCACTCAGCTGAAAGGCAAGTCCCTGCAGTCCAAGATACAGAATATTGCCCTGTTGTTCGGTCGTGTCAGTGATAACGTCGGCTCTATTGTTGAAAACGCCGAGGAACTGGTGAGTATTCAGGGTGCAGTTGCAGAAATTACCGGCCAGAGCGAGGCCTTGTTCGACGCGGGAAATAAACTGAAGAATGTGCTTGTTGAAGGGCAGAAGGGTCGTTTTGTAACCACCGAGCTGGCTTACTTTCTGGGCGCGGTCGCTCTCCTGATCCTGGTATGGATGGGGTACGAAACACTGGTTGGCCAGCGCAGGCGCAGCCAGGTTGTGGAGGCAGAGAACGCTGCCAACCAGGAAGCGATCATGCGTCTACTGGACGAAATCGGCGATCTCGCTGCCGGTGATCTGACGGTGACAACGACGGTGACCGAGGATTTTACCGGTGCAATTTCCGACTCGATAAATGTGACGGTTGAATCGTTACGTGGTCTGGTCAAGACGATTAATGACACTTCTTCCCAGCTGTCCGGTTCTGTGCAGGAAACAGAGCAGATAGCCAACCAGCTTTCTGCTGCGAGTAAGAAGCAGTCCGATGATATTACGGTTGCGGGTTCCACAATTGTTGAAATCTCCGGGTCAATGGAAGACGTATCGAAAGAAGCGAACGAGTCATCCAAGGTGGCCATGCGTTCAGTTGAAATCGCGAAGAAGGGCGGCGATGCCGTGCAACGTACCATGGATGGTATGGATACGATTCGCGAGCACATTCAGGAAACTTCCAAGCGTATTAAACGTCTGGGTGAAAGTTCGCAGGAAATCGGGGATATCGTTGAGCTGATTAATGACATTGCCGAGCAGACCAACATTCTTGCGTTGAATGCATCTATCCAGGCAGCCATGGCCGGTGAGGCAGGTCGAGGCTTCGCGGTGGTTGCCGACGAAGTGCAACGTCTGGCTGAACGTTCTGCAAATGCGACCAAGCAGATTGAAGCCCTTGTTAAAACGATTCAGGCTGATACCAACGAGGCTGTTATCTCCATGGAGAAGAGTACCGCGGGTGTGGTCAACGGGGCACAGCTGGCGGAAGATGCCGGTGGCGCACTGGAAGAAATCGAATCTGTGTCCAACCAGCTAGCCGGACTGATTCAGACAATCTCCGGGTCAGCCAGTGAACAGGCAAATGCGGCTACCCGACTCGCATCCAGCATGAACGGTATTCAGGAAGTGACCCTGCAGGCAACCTCCGGTACAGAGCAGGCTGCACGCTCTATTGGAAATATTTCGCGGTTGGCACAGGATCTTGATACCTCGGTTGCCGGTTTTAAATTGCCACAATAATTATCGCTGAAGATAAAACTTGGTGATCCCGTAGTTCAGGTCATTCAGGTTGTCGGAATTGTCCGGTAACCATATGACCTGCTGTTCAAGGTGATAGGCAAGGGACAGTTATATGGACGAAGCAATTGATTATAACGCACTGGGCTGGGTACGCCAGGAGCTGGACGAGACACTCAAGCTTGCCCGTGTGCAGCTGGAAGAGTACGCCGCCGGTGCTGAAAACAAGACGTTGCTGCAGAAATGCGCGGCACAGTTACATGAGGCTCTCGGGCCATTGCAAATGGTGGGTATCAAGGGTGGGGTATTGCTGACTTCTGAAATGGAAGAGGTAGTAGCCGACCTGCAGCAGGACGCGGTCGAAGAGAAGGAGACCGCGCTGGAGCTGCTGATGCAGGCGTTTCTGC
Organism: Gammaproteobacteria bacterium; assembly: GCA_030632175.1. Lineage (GTDB taxonomy): Bacteria > Pseudomonadota > Gammaproteobacteria > UBA9214 > UBA9214 > UBA9214. Next base: position 1,688 of record DAOVVG010000032.1, on the reverse strand, counting down.
AATTACCTGATTACCTGTCAAATATCCGCTCCGGCCGAAAGGATAACCCGGCGGTCATGTTGCCGGTCATCAACAGCCTGCGTGCGATTCGCGGTGTGGAGCCTTTGCAGGAAACTGCAGTATTCTCACCCGACCTGTCTGCGCGTGTGCCGGCATCTGTTTTCGATGTGCGGGCGAAGAAAGAACAGCATGATATTCCTGCGCTGGCACGTGCGGCACGTGTTCGTTTTCAGGGGGGGCTGTTATCGTGGTATCGCGGCAGTGACGGCATGTCTGCCATGCAAACCCTGATAGATGTGCAGGTCCATTTGCAGGAAAGCGCACTGAGTGAGCCAGCTGCGCGTGTCTGGTGGATTGGCGCCGGTGTTGCCGAAGCACTTCGTGACGGTGACCTGGAAGAAACGGCCGAGATAAAGCAACTGTTTGGTCAGCTGGACCGGCAGGTCAAACGCCTGATGGATTCAGGCGAGAAAGTGTTTTCCGATTTGCTTACCGATGACCTGGTAAAAAACCTGCTTTACCAGGTTTCGCTGTGTGAATCAACGTCCCGGCGGATTGTGGCAATAAAATCTACCTATGGACTGAAAGACAAGCCCGTTGATGGTGAGACGGATGCGCCTTCCGGTGAGGGCATGATTGTTTTCAATGATGATCTGATGCAGACAGTTGCGGTGACTGTCCGCACTGATATTGAGAATATCAAGGAACAGCTGGATGTCTATACGCGCAGCGACAGTGCTGATGTGCAGGTGTTGTCGCCGGTAGCCGACTGCCTGCATATGCTGGGTAACACGCTGGATATGATCAGCAAGGAAGTATTGAGCAACACCGTGTTTGAGCATGAGCTATCCGTGCGCGAGTTGCTGGCGGGTAACGATGATGATGTGGATTCGATGTTCTCCGCGATCGCAAATACGCTGCTCGCCGTAGAAGATGCGCTGGATGATGTGGCTGTAAATAATGCGGGGAACGTGGCGTTAAACCAGGGTATTGAAGCAGTTACCGGTGAGGTGCTTGCAAGTATGTCCAGGGCGAAGGAGATTTGTAATGAATTTCTGAAGGGCTCCGGGGGCTTTGAATCCCTCTCCGGGATACCGGATTTGCTGGAGAAGATGAGCGGTGGTTTACAACTGATTGACCAGGAAAGGGCGGCTGTTGTTACCCAAAAAATTCGCCTGTTTGTATTAAAGGAATTGATAGAAAAGCGCAAGACACTTCCTGAAAGTCAGCTTGATCTGCTTGCGGATGCTGTCTGCAGTGTCGAATTTCATATTGAGGAGACCTGTGAAAACCGCGGCAACACCGGTGCAGCCCTTGATATTGCCGAGCAGGCAATGAAAACGCTTGGTTACCCGTGTCCGGTTGGTGAGACACCAGTATGCGAAGATGTGCCGGATGCTGTTGAAGATGTTGTGCCGGTCGGTGATGCCGTCTCGTGTGAGCAGGATGCTGTGATGTCTGCAGAGCAGCCGTCAGTAAGTGTTGCTGACGTTGCTGACAATTCTCCTGACGTTACCGGTATGCAGGTTATTGCTGCTGATATTGATGAAGAGATCCTGCCAATCTTTCTGGAAGAAGCGGATGAGGAACTGGCGAAGCTGAAGGCGCTGGTTCCTGCCTGGGTGAACTGTCCGGATCTCGGGGATTACCTGATTGATGCACGGCGTTCTTTCCATACCCTGAAAGGC